>NZ_NBIM01000008.1 GCF_002242685.1 Oceanimonas doudoroffii | reverse complement strand
AACATCCTGCGAGTGCCCACACAGTTTGCTTGATAAATTGTTAAAGAGCGTTGACCCTTCAGCGGGTCAGGGCTGCGTATTCTACGCAATCCTTGGTGTTCGTCAAGCGTTGAATCAAACTTTGTTTTGTGTTGTTTCAACCCTTGTGACCGTCGGCGTGTTCCGCCGTGTCAGTGAGGGCGCATTATAGGGAGCCGCCGATTTTGCGCAAGGGCTTTTTGAGAAAAAGTGGCTTCCACCGTATCGTTCGTTCACTTTTCCGGCAGAGGGTCGTTTCCCCTCTTTATATGCCTCACCTTATACTGAATGTTCGAGCCCGATCACGGATGCAGCCTTGCGGGGCTTTGGGGTAAGATAGCGCCCCTTTTTTACGCCCCCCTTCAGCTTGGAGAATTGAATGCCTTTTTCCCTCGGCCAACGTTGGATCAGCGATACCGAAACCGATCTGGGACTGGGAACCGTGGTTGCCATTGATGTGCGCATGGTCACCATGTTGTTTCCCGCCTGTGGTGAGAACCGCATGTACGCCATCAACGATGCTCCGGTGACCCGAGTCATGTTCAACCCCGGCGATGTCATCAGCAGTCACGAAGACTGGGAGCTGGAGGTGGAGTCGGTGTCCGAGCAGGACGGCTTGCTGGTCTATCACGGCAAACGCCTGGACACCGAGGAAGAAACCAGCCTGAAGGAAACCTTCCTCAACCACTTTATCAAGCTGAACAAACCCCAGGAGCGGTTGTTTGCCGGGCAAATCGACAAGATTGGCCGCTTTAATCTGCGCTACCAAGCATTGATGCACCAGTTCAGCCAGCGTCGCTCGCCCCTCCGCGGCCTGGGCAGCGGACGCATCGGCCTGATTCCCCACCAGCTGCATATTGCCCATGAAGTGGGTAACCGCCATGCCCCCCGAGTATTGCTGGCCGATGAAGTGGGTCTGGGCAAAACCATTGAAGCGGGCATGATCATTCAGCAGCAGTGGTTGTCGGGCCGGGCCGCGCGCATTCTGATCCTGGTGCCCGACGCGCTGATCCACCAGTGGCTGGTGGAGATGCTGCGTCGCTTCAACCTGCACTTTGCGCTGTTTGACGAAGAGCGCTGCGTCGAGGCCTTTGCCGACTCGGCCAATCCCTTTGATACCGAGCAACTGGTGCTGTGCAGCCTCGACTTCATCACCAAAAAGCGCAAGCGTTTTGAACAGCTGGCCGACAGCGACTGGGATCTGCTGGTGGTGGACGAAGCCCACCACCTGGTATGGGACGCCGAGCGCCCCAGCCGCGCCTATGAAGTGGTGGAAGCCCTGGCCGAAGAGATTCCCGGTGTGCTGCTGTTGACTGCCACCCCGGATCAGCAAGGCCACGAAAGCCATTTTGCCCGCCTGCGCCTGCTCGACCCCGAGCGCTTTTACGACTATGACGCCTTTCTGGCAGAAGAAGAAGAATACCGCCCGCTGGCCGAAGCCGCCGAGGCGCTGCTGGCGGAGACACCGCTGGACGCTGCCGCCCGCGCCCGCCTGACCCCCTTTATGGATGGCGAAGAGCATGCCAGCCTGGAGACCCCCGAGCAACGCCGGGCGCTGCTGGCCCGACTGCTGGATCACCACGGTACCGGCCGCCTGCTGTTCCGCAACACCCGTCAGGCCATCAAGGGCTTTCCGTCACGCCGGTTGCATACTCACCCCCTGCCCCTGCCCACCCAGTACAAGACCGCCATTCGCGTGGCTGGCCTGATGGGCAGCCATCAGGACACCGCCGCCCAGGCGCTGCAGGCCCTGTACCCGGAAGAAATTTACCGCCAGTTCGAAGGCGGCGACAGCAGCTGGACCCAGTTCGACAGCCGGGTTGACTGGCTGCTGGACTACCTCAAGGAAAACCGTAACAACAAGGTGCTGATCATCACCGCCAAGGCCGGCGTGGCCCTGGCACTGGAAGAAGTGCTGCGCACTCGGGAAGGCATTCGCGGCACCGTGTTCCACGAGGGCATGTCACTGCTGGAGCGGGACAAGGCCGCCGCCTACTTTGCCCAGCAGGAAGGCGGTGCCCAGGTGATGATCTGCTCCGAAATCGGTTCGGAAGGCCGCAACTTCCAGTTTTCCCATCAGCTGGTGCTGTTTGATCTGCCCCTCAACCCGGATCTGCTGGAGCAGCGCATCGGCCGTCTGGACCGCATTGGTCAGCAGCACGACATCGACATTCATGTGCCCTACCTGGAAGACACCGCCCAACAGGCGCTGACCCTGTGGTATGAGCAGGGCATGGATGCCTTCAGCAAACCCAATGCGGTGGGACAGCCGGTGTATCAGCAGGTGTCTGAGCGCCTGCTTGAGCTGCTGGCCGGCCACGGCCAGGACAGCGAGGCGCTGGCCCAGCTAATTGAAGACACTCGTACCCTCACCCAAACGCTGATCAGCCAGATGGAGCAGGGCCGGGATCGGCTGCTGGAGCTCAACTCCAGCGGCGCCCTGCAACAGCATAACCTGGCGGAACAGCTGGCGAAGACGGATGAAGATCCAACCCTGGCCATTTTTGCCATCAAGCTGTTTGACGAAGTCGGCGTGCATCAGGACGACAAGGGCGAAAACGCCATTGTGCTGCGCCCCACCGAGCAGATGCTGGTCCCCAACTTTCCCGGCCTGCCCGAAGACGGCGCCAGCATCACCTTTGACCGGCATACCGCCCTGGGCCGGGACGATCTGCAGTTCCTGAGCTGGGATCACCCCATGATCCGCGGCGGCATCGACCTGGTACTGGGCTCGGAAATAGGCACCACCTCGGTGGCCATTCTCAAAAACAAAGCACTGCCGGTGGGCACCCAGTTCGTCGAGCCCATCTTTGTGGCCGAGTCCGCCCACCACGCCCAGTTGTATCGTTTTCTGCCGCCGGCGCCCATTCGCCTGCTGCTCGACAAAAATGGCAACAACCTGGCTGACAAGGTCAGCTTTGACGCCTTTGACAAACAGCTCAGCCCGGTCAATCGACATCTGGGCAGCAAGCTGGTAAACGCCTCGCAAGCGGTGATCCATCAGCAGCTGCAAGCCGCCGTCCCAATGGCCGAATCCCAAATGGAACAGTTGGTGGAACAGGCCCGTGAACGTATGCACGCGGCCATGGGCCAGGAGTTGAGCCGACTGCAGCAGCTGGCGAAGGTCAATCCCAACGTGCGCCAGAGCGAGATCGATCACCTGCAGGAGCTGAAGGCCGAACTCGACAACCTGCTCAGCCATACCCGCTTAAAACTGGACGCGATTCGGTTTATTGTGGTCAGCCATCAGTAAATAAAGAGCCCAATCATGGTATTGCTGCGTTACGATCCGCCGGTGGATCCCCAGTTCGACATTCTGTATCAGGATGACAGCCTCATCGTGCTGAACAAGCCCAGCGGCCTGCTCAGCGTGCCCGGCCGGGATCCGGTGCACTTCGACAGCCTGTCACTCAGGGTGTCGCGAGTGTTTCCAGCGGTGCAGGTGGTGCACCGGCTGGACATGGCGACCTCCGGTGTGATCGTCATGGCGCTGAACCCCAAGGCCCACCGGGAGCTCAGCCGCCAGTTTCGCGAGCGGGAAACCGAAAAGCGCTACTATGCCTGGGTGCATGGCCAGCCGAGTGAGGACGAGGGCAGCATTGACCTGCCCCTGTGCTGCGACTGGCCCAACCGCCCTCGGCACATGGTGAGCCATGAACACGGCAAAAAGGCGCTCACCCACTGGCGCTGCCTGCGCCGTGAAGGCCAACGCAGCCTGATGGAGCTGACCCCCATTACCGGTCGCTCCCACCAGCTTCGGGTGCACATGCTGAGTCTGGGACACCCGATACTGGGCGACAACCTCTACGCCGAGGGCGAGGCGCTGACCATGGCGCCACACCTGCAGCTGCATGCCGCCTGGCTGGCCTTTCGTCATCCCAGATACAAGCACCGGCTGGAGTTTACGGCCCCCGCACCGTTTGAGGTGAGCTGATGATAAGGGCGGCGCTGCTGATGCTGGGCTGGCTGACGGTGGCACCGGCCCTTGCACAGATTGACTGGAACGCCCGTGCGGAGTACCAGGCCGAGGCCAGACTACTTTACTTTGAGGCCGCGCGACCCGAGGCGCAGGGCGCTTTGCTGGTGTGGCCGGAGCTGGAGCAGACTCATCACTGGCTGGCCATGGCACCCTGGTGGCAACAGCGGGGCTGGGAGCTTCGAGTGCTGCTGCCCGACGAGCAACAGCGCCGGTTCGATCCCGCCGCCGAGCAAATCCCGCAAGCGCAGCAAGGCTGGCTCGAGCAACTGGGGCGGCGCCTGACGGCGGTATTAACCACCGACCGGAACATACCTCAGCTGGTGCTGACCCAGGGCAGCGCCACTCTCTGGTATCAGCAGCTGGTCGAAGGCGGCACACTGCCGCCGCCCGACGGCCTGATAGTAGTGGATGCGGTGCCCCGGTCTGCGGCACACCAGCGCATGCTCGCCATGGGCCTGGCGCGGGCAGGTTGGCCGGTACTGGATCTGTTTACTACCGGCAATGACGCCGCCGTCCCCAACCGGGAGCAGCGCCAGCACAGTGCCGCCCGCCGGGCCGCCGATTACACCACAGAACCACTCCATGACATCCACCACCCGGAGCGGCAGATTGCCGCCTGGCTGGTGCGCCGCGGCTGGCTGCCCTTGCCACCCGGTGCACCCGACTACCTGAAAGGAAGGACCTTGAATGAATCTGGTATTTCTCGACCGGCAAACCCTGGCACCGAGCGTGAACCTGCGCCGGCCAGCCTTTGACCATCACTGGCAGGAATATGCAGAAACCGCCCCGGAACAGGTGGTGCAACGTTTGCTGCACGCCGAGGTGGCCATCGTCAACAAGGTGAAAATCGGTGCCGCCGAGCTGGCAAAGCTGCCCGCCCTCAAGCTCATAGCCCTGGCCGCTACCGGCAGCGACAACGTGGATTTGGCCGCCTGCCGGGCTGCCGGCGTGGCGGTGTGCAATATTCGCAATTACTCGAAAAGTGCGGTACCCGAACATGCCCTGTCGCTGATGATGGCACTGAGCCGCAACCTGCACGCCTACCGGTCATCGGTGGCCGACGGCCGCTGGCAGCAAGCGGGCCAGTTCTGCTATTTTGACTACCCGGTGCGGGATCTGAAGGACATGACCCTGGGGTTGATTGGCTACGGCACCATTGCAAGGGATCTGGAACGACTGGTCCGGGCACTGGGCATGGACGTGATCGTCGCCGCTCGCAAGGGCCAGCCGGCAGAGCCGGGCCGTCAGTCCTTTGAGCACGTGCTGGCCGAAGCCGACGTGATCAGCCTGCACTGCCCGCTCACCGCCGATACTCACCACCTTATCGGCGAGCAGGAGCTGGCCATGATGAAACCGGATGCCCTGCTGATCAACGTGGGCCGGGGCGGACTGGTGGACGAGGAGGCACTGCTCTGTGCACTCAAGGAACAGCGCATTGGTGGTGCCGGCTTTGATGTGGTCAGCGCCGAGCCGCCAGCCTCAAATAATCCGCTGATGCAGGCGCTGGACTGCCCCAACTTTATTCTTACCCCGCACATCGCCTGGGCCAGCCAGGCCGCCATGCAGCGATTAGCGGATCAGTTGGTGGATAATATTGAAGCCTTTGCAGCAGGACGGGAACAAAACCGGCTGGTGTGAAACCCGAAAAAAGAGTGAGACGTAAAGGTGAGACGCCTGTGAACTGACATTTCGTCTCACCTCTCACGTTCCACGTTTACGCCTTACCCACGTCAACGCAGATTGCGCGCGGCCTTGATGGTTTCCCAGGCCTGCTGAATGTCCTGGGCCTTTTCCTTGGCCATTTCCATCATTTCCTTGGGCAACCCTTGCGCCACCAGCTTGTCAGGGTGATGCTTTGACATCTGCCGGCGATAGGCCCGCTTCACGGTGGCGTCGTCGGCCCCTGATTCCACCTCCAGAATACGATAGGCATCGCGCAGCCGATCCTGGGGCGGTGTGGTAAAGCCCCCCTGGCCTCCGGCCCGCCCCTGGCGGTACATATGTAACTGCGCCTCGGCAAAGGCCAGCAACTGCTCCAGCTCCTGCTCGGAAAAACCGAGCTCGGCGGCAATGGTATGCAGCAGGCGGCGCTCGGCCGGATGCAATTCACCGTCGGCAAATACCAGCTGCAGCTGCACTTCCATAAAGAAGCGCAACAGGTTATGGCTGTTGCGCACCTGAGCCCGAAATCGACGCAGGGTCTGTTGCAACGGAAAATCGCTTTCCTTGCCATCGCGAAATGCCTGGCGTGCCTCGGCCTGTTGTGCCGCCCCCAGACGCATCTGTGCCATCAGCTGCTCGGCCAGCCGAATTTCCTCACTGGTAACCCGGCCGCTGGACTTGGCCAGGTGCCCCATGGTGGCAAAGGTGGCATAGAGAAACTGCTGTTGGGTGTCCTTGACCATGCCCCAGGCGCCGGCCAGCTTTTGATCGACCTTGTGCCCCAGCCAGAGCCCCAGCAAGGCGCCGGGAATATTACCGATAAGAAAGCCAAGCAGACAGCCGATGATCTTGCCCTTGATGTGTGCCAGCATTTACCGCCCTCCCCGCACGAAGAAGCCGACGGGAGGAAGTGCGAAATAACGCCTGAAGTCACGGTATGAGGTCATGGAAAGGTTTCTACGGTTGGATTCGGCCGGGCCGAGCCCCGGCGTAGAGCTGGCAGCGAGAATGCTTTATCATAGCCAGCTACCATAAAAGAATGACACCAAAAGCTCAACCAGCCCGCAGGAACCCGGGCGGTGTCGCCAACACCAGGAACGAGAGCATCACCCCATGAGAATACGGATTATTGGCCTTCCCCTGCTGTTTGTTTCCGGCCTGAGTCAGGCACAAGTTACCCCCCTGGAACAGCACGACGACACCGATGCCGACGCACGGCTGCTGCCCTTCAGTCGCTGTTTCAGCCATGTACCGCTGCTCGCCGAAACCGGCCAGACCGATACCAATGCCCCCATTTCGGTGACCGCCGAGGTGCTCAACGCCACGCGGGACGGCAAAATTCTCTACCGGGGAGACGTGGAGGTCATTCAGGGCGAACGCCGCCTCAACACCGATTATATGGAGCTGGAGCAGCAAAGCCGGGATGTGCTGGCGGAAGGCAATATTCGCCTCACCGACGGTACCATTACCGTGGAAAGCGACACTCGCCTCACCGGCAACCTGACCACCAAGGACACGGAACTGGATCAGGCCCGCTACCAGCTGCACGGAGACCCGGGCCGGGGTGAAGCACAATTGGCACAGCTGACCGGAGCAAGCGGTCAGGTAGACCTGAGCAGCGCCAGTTACACCACCTGCCCGCCGGGCGAAGAGGTATGGCAGTTAAAAGCCAGCACGGTAACCGTGGAGCAGGACGAGATCTTTGGCGAGGCCTGGAATGCGGTGTTGTGGCTGGGCGACGTGCCGGTATTTTACTTCCCCTACCTCAAGTTTCCGGTCAAGAATGAACGCCAGAGCGGCCTGCTCTATCCGACCCTGGAAATTAGCGGCGATAACGGTACCGACTTTCGTCTGCCCTATTACTGGAACATTGCACCCAACTACGATGCCACCATCACGCCCCGCTACATGGAAAAACGCGGCACCATGGCCCAGCTGGAGTTTCGCTACCTGCCGGTGGAAGGCCAGAACGGAATACTCTACGGCGAATACCTGTCCAGCGACGACAGCCTGAGTGACGATCCCGAGCTGGCCGACGAGGAGTGGCGGGATGATGCCCGCTGGCTGTTCCACTGGCGCCACAACGCCCGCTTTGACGAAGAAGGCCACTGGCGTGGCAATGTCGACTACACCCAGGTGGCCAGCTGGGACTATGCCTACCTGGACGACTTTAACCCTCCGGTGGGCACCGAGGTAGACGATCAGCTGCTGCAGTCATTTCGAGGCGGCTACTACGACCGGCACTGGCAGCTCACTACGGAAGTACGGGACTATCAGGTCCTGGAGCCCAACCTGGCGACCCAGCCATTTCAGCTGATGCCGGCACTGGTGCTGAACAGTTACCGGGGCCTGGGGGATGTTGATTTGGCCCTGGACTCGGAGTTGACTCGGTTTGGCAACGACAACGACACCACCTATGAAGCCACCCGCTTTCACGCCGAGCCCCGGCTCGTCTATTCCGTGGTAGATCAGGCCGGAGTGCAGGTCAAGGCCGATATTGGCGCCTACTACACCCACTACGAGCAGGACATTCCTTCCACCCTGGCGCCCTTTTACCGTGAACAGTGGGGCTTTGATACCGACACCCTGGACAGCAGCGTAGACCGGCTGCTGCCACGGCTCAGGCTCAACGCCGGCCTGGTGTTTGATCGGGAAGCCCGCTGGTTTGAACAGGACTTTACCCAGACCCTGGAACCCCAGCTGCAGTACCTCTACGTTCCCTATGAGGATCAGGACAATATCGGTCTGTACGACACCACCAACATGCGTCAGGACTATTACAGCCTGTTCAGCGACCGCCGCTTTGCCGGCCTGGATCGCATCAGCGACGCCAACCAGCTGACCGCCGGCTTTACCAGCCGCATCTATGATGACAGCGGTACCGAGCGGCTGCGCCTGGCCCTGGCCCAGTCGTTCAACTTCACCCCGCCCAGGGTACGCCTCTATCCCGGCGAAGAGCTCGACGATACCAAGCGCTCCTTCCTCACCTTTGAAGGCGATCTCAACCTCGACAACAACTGGTTTATTCATGGTGAGGCCCAGCAGGACACCCGCAACCAGCGGCTGGCGGCTGGCAACCTGACCCTGGAGTACAATGAGCAGGGCAAGCTGGCCCAGTTCGGTTTTCGTCACCTTAACCAGGCCTATTTCAGCGAAAGCCTGAGCGACGATCTCAACCAGATTGGCGGCACCGTATTCTGGCCGGTGGCGCCCCAGTGGAGCGTGGTTGGCGGCCATTACCGGGATATTGAACTCCAACGCAATATCGATACTCTGATAGGACTGCGCTACGACTCCTGCTGCTGGGCGGTGAGCCTGGTGTGGGAACAATGGCAGAAAGAAGACAAGCTGTTCAACCCCACCAGTACCACCCAGGAAACCAGTATAGGACTGCGCTTCGAAATGAAGGGATTCAGCTCCCTGGGCACCGGCAGCGAATTCAAGCCCGGCACTCGGCTGTTGCCCTATTACCGTCCGTTCAACCTCAATAACTGATTTTTCATTGCGCACAGGATTTGTCATGAACCAAAGATGTAAACAACTGCTGATGGCCGCCGCACTGGGTGTGCTGTCGGCTACCAGCCACGCCGCCGAGTTGCTGGACAGAACCGTGGCCCAGGTCAACAACGCCGTGGTACTGGAAAGCCAGCTCAACGCCCTGGTGGACCAGGTACGCCGCAGCGCCCAGGACGCCGGCCAGCCCCTGCCCGACGACCAGCGCCTGCGCAAACAGGCACTGGAGCGCCTGATCCTGGAAAGCCTGCAACTGCAACTGGCCGAACGGCTGGGTCTGCGTATTACCGACACTCAACTTGAACAGGCACTGGCCAATATCGCTCGCGGCGAAGGCAAAAACCTGGAGCAGCTGCGTGCCGGTGTTACCGCCAGCGGCCAGAGCTGGGCCGGCTTTCGCGAGCAGGTGCGCAATGAAATCCTGATGAGCGAGCTGGCCCGCAACCAGGTGCGCCGACGCATCAACATTTCCGATCAGGAAGTCAAGCAGGTGGTTCAGATGATTCGAGAGCAGGGTCAAAGCAACGCCCGCTACCGAATTGGCAATATTCTGCTGCCCCTGCCCGCCAACCCCAGCAGCGAGCAGCTGCGCCAGGCCAACCGCCAGGCCGAGCTGCTGCTGGCCGAACTGAAACAGGGCGCCGACTTTCGCAAGCTGGCCATTGCCCACAGCGCCGGTCCCAAGGCCCTGGAAGGCGGTGACTGGGGCATGATGGCCATGGGAGAGATGCCGTCACTATTCAGCGAGGCGGTGAGAAATCACGCAAAAGGTGATATTATCGGCCCCATTCGCTCCGGCGCCGGCCTGCACATTCTCACCATTTTCGACATGAAGGGTGGCAAAACCCAGGCCGTGCAGGCGTTGGAGGTCCGCGCCCGGCACATTCTGATCAAGCCTTCCGTCATTCTCAGTGAAGACAAGGCCCAGGCCATGCTGGAAGGGTTCGCCCGCTCCATTCGCAATGGCGAGGCCAACATGGCGGAGCTGGCCGAACAGTTTTCCGATGACGCGGGTTCAGCCGTCAATGGCGGCGATCTGGGCTGGGCCTCACCCGAATTGTATGTCAGCAGTTTTCGTGACACCGTCACTCGGCTGCAACCGGGCGAGCTGAGCACACCGTTCCGTTCCGAGCACGGCTGGCACCTGGTGCGGCTGGAAGACAAGCGGGTGCTGGACGCCACCGAGCAGGCCACCGAACAACGGGCCTATCAACTGATTTTCAACCGTCGCTTTACCGAAGAAGTGCAGACCTGGCTGGACGAGCTCAAGGATCAGGCCTACATCCGTATTGTCGACGCTCAATTATCCGATGGTGATTCGTGAGTTGTAAACGCATAGCCATAACCCCGGGCGAGCCCGCCGGCATCGGTCCCGAACTGATGCTGGCGCTGTCCGATCTCGACTGGCCGGTGGAGCTGGTGGTGCTCGCCGACCCGGCGTTGATTCAGGCCAGGGCCGAGCTTCTGGGCCGCGACATTACCCTGCTGCCCTACCGGCAGCAGGCCAAACCCGTGCCCCAGCGCGCCGGCACCCTGACCATAGAGCCGGTCACCCTGGCCAAACCGGCCGTGCCCGGCGTGCTGGACGAAGCCAACGGCCTCTACGTGCTGGAGACCCTCAAGCGGGCTTCGGACGGCAACATGAGTGGTGAGTTCGACGCCGTGGTCACCGGCCCGGTCAACAAGGGCATTATCAACAAGGCCGGCGTGTCCTTCAGTGGCCACACCGAGTTCTTTGCCCAGCAGGCCAATGTGCCCGATGTGGTGATGCTGCTGGCCACCCCCGGCCTGCGCGTGGCCCAGGTGACCACGCATATTCCCCTGGCCTATGTGGCCCGGGCCATTACCGAAGAGCGGCTCACCAAGATCACCCGCATTTTGCACGCCGAGCTGAAAAGCAAATTCGGCCTCGCCAATCCGCGTATCTATGTGTGCGGCCTCAACCCCCACGCCGGGGAGGATGGCCACCTGGGCCGGGAAGAACTCGACATCATCATTCCCGCCCTCAACGCCCTGCGCGAGGAAGGCATGGATCTGGTGGGACCGCTGTCGTCCGATACCGTATTCAACGAAAAAAACATGAAGGATGCCGACGCCTTCCTGGCCATGTATCACGATCAGGGCCTGCCGGTACTAAAGTACATCGGTTTCGGCAAGGCAGTGAACATTACCCTCGGGCTGCCCTTTATTCGCACCTCGGTGGATCACGGCACCGCCCTGGAGCTGGCCGGCACCGATCAGATAGACGCAGGCAGCATGCTCTGCGCCCTTAACCAAGCCATTGAGATGATAGAAAAACGCGATGAATAGCAAGGTCCACCAGGGGCACAAGGCCCGTAAACGTTTTGGCCAGAACTTTCTGCACGATGACTACACCATCGATCAGATTGTCAATGCCATTCATCCGACCGACGACTACACCATGGTGGAAATCGGCCCCGGCCTCGGCGCCCTTACCGGTCCGGTGTGCGACCGTATTCAGCGCCTCAATGTGGTGGAGCTGGACCGGGATCTGGCGGCCCGACTGGAAACCCATCCCTTCCTGAAGGACAAGCTCAACATTCACCAGGCCGATGCCATGAAGTTTGACTTCGCCGGCCTGTGCGAGCCGGGCAAGAAGCTGAAAATTTTCGGCAACCTGCCCTACAACATCTCCACCCAGCTGATGTTCCACCTGTTTGAGTTCTCGGCGCTGGTGGCCGACATGCACTTCATGCTGCAAAAGGAAGTGGTCAACCGCCTTGCCGCCGGCCCCGGCAGCAAGGCCTATGGCCGCCTCAGCGTAATGGCCCAGTATTACTGTGAAGTGGTGCCAGTGCTGGAAGTGGGCCCGGAAGCCTTCAAGCCCGCCCCCAAGGTAGACTCGGCGGTAGTACGGTTGCTGCCCTATGAAACCCCGCCTCACCCGGTGAAAAACATGAAGGATCTGTCCCGGGTCACCGCCGACGCCTTTGGCCAGCGCCGCAAAACCATTCGCAACAGCCTGAGCCACCTGTTCAATGCCGACGAGATCACCGCCCTGGGCCTGGAACCGTCGGCTCGCCCCGAGCAGCTGACCCTGGCCCAGTACGCTACCCTCGCCAACGCCCTGACACAGAAAAAGGAAGCCTGATGTCCGCCGCCGCCATTCACATTTCCCCGGAGCCCCGTTATCTGGCCGAGCGCTCGTCGCCGGAAGACGATCACTATGTGTTCGCCTACACCATTACCATCACCAACCGGGGTGATGAAGGGGTTACCCTGATCAGCCGCCGCTGGCTCATCACCGACGCTAACGGCAAGCGAGTGGAAGTGGAAGGCAGCGGCGTGGTGGGCGAACAGCCCACCATAGCGGCGGGGGACGAATACTCCTACACCAGTGGTGTCAGCCTGGAGACCCCGGTGGGCGTCATGGAGGGCTTTTACACCCTGCGCCGGGACGATGGCAGCGAGTTTGAAGCCCCCATTCCCGCCTTTCGGCTGGCCCTGCCCAACCTGATCAACTGATGGCGACCTATATCGTCGGTGACCTGCAGGGTTGCCTGAGCGAGCTGAACCGGTTGCTGGCCGAGGTGGGCTTTACACCATCCCGGGATGAGCTCTGGCTCACCGGTGATCTGGTGGCCCGGGGGCCAGACTCCCTGGGCTGTCTGCGCCGCATCCTGGCCCTGGGCGCTGCCGCCACCACCGTGCTGGGCAATCACGACCTGCACCTGCTGGCGGTGGCCAGTGGCCTGCGTGCGCCGAAAACAGCCGACCGTATACACGACATTCTTCGGGCCGCCGACCGGGCCGACCTGCTCTACTGGTTGCGGCAGCAGCCGCTGCTGGCCCGCCATGAGCGGCACGGCTTTGTGATGACCCATGCCGGCATTCCGCCCCAGTGGACGGTGACCGAAGCCGAAGACGCCGCCCGGGTCGCCGAGGCCGAGCTGCGCTCAGCCCATTACCGGGATCGGCTGCGGGACATGTACGGCAACCAGCCGGACGGTTGGCGTGATGATCTTGGTGATCTTGAACGGCTGCGCTTTACCATCAATGCCCTGACCCGCATGCGGCTATGCCATGGCGACGGTCGGCTGGACTTCGATTACAAGGCAAGCCTTACCGACGCCCCGACGGAGCTTCATCCCTGGTTTGAGCTGCGGGCTCACCATGAAGATCCGCCCCTGGTGTTTGGCCATTGGGCGGCACTGGAAGGTCAATGCGAGCAACCCGGCATCCATGCGCTGGACACCGGCTGTGTGTGGGGCGGCAGCCTGACCCTGCTATGCTGGGAAACCGGCGAGCGCATCAGCACCCCCTGCCCGGTACATGCTTGAAGACACAAAAAGCCCGGCATTTGCCGGGCTTTTTTATTTAATCCTTTCCAGCACCTGGAAACGGCAATCGTAGGCATTACGCTCGTCGGCAGGCCTGTGCTGTTCGCTCACCAGCCGCCAGTCCTGCTCATTCATCGCCGGAAAACGAGTATCGCCGTCGATATGGGCATCGATGCGGGTGATATAAAGGCGCTCGGCCAGGGGCAGAAAAGCCCCGTACAGCTGACCGCCACCCATCACCATGATTTCTTCCGCGTCCGCCAGCAGGGCCAGCGCGGCCTCGGGGGATGGCACCAGCTCGGTGCCGGCCGGAGCATCACGCAGGGAGCGGCTGACGATGACATTGCGCCGGCCCGGCAACGGCCGGCCGATGGACTCATGGGTGTTGCGGCCCATCACCACCGGCTTGCCCAGGGTGCTCTGCTTGAAGTAGGCCAAATCCGCCGGCAGATGCCAGGGCATGCCGTTGTCGCGGCCAATGACCCCATCCCGGGTCATGGCCACGATCATCGACAGCGTCATGACAGAGTTACTCGCGGGTGTAGATGACATGGCCGTCGTCTTCCTCGTCGTCCCAGTCGTCATCATCTTCATCGGCCACATCCGCTTCGTGCATGGCAGACTGGTGGTACTCATCCCATTTAAAGCTGACCGGCTCCCGGGCCGCTTCCAGCTCTGCCTGGCTGCGTGGGTGCTCTTCCAGAAACGCCATCAGCGCCTGGGTCAGCTCTCGTGTACCTTCCTTGCTGATGGCGCTCATGCGGAATACCGGCCCCTGCCAGTCCAGCAGCTCGGTAACCCGGGCGATCACTTCCTCGGCCTGCTCGTCGTCTACCAGATCCAGCTTGTTGAACACCAGCCAGCGGGGCTTGGCGGCCAGCTCTTCGCTGTACTGCTGCAGCTCGTTGACGATGATGTCGGCGTTGTCGGCCGGATCGGTACCATCGATGGGCAACACATCAACCAGGTGCAGCAGCACACGACAACGTTCCAGGTGCTTGAGGAAACGAATGCCAAGGCCGGCGCCGTCGGCGGCCCCTTCAATCAGACCGGGAATGTCGGCCACCACAAAGCTCTTCTGGCCGTCACAACGCACCACGCCCAGGTTGGGTACCAGGGTGGTAAAGGGGTAGTCCGCCACCTTGGGCTTGGCCGCCGACACCGAACGAATAAAGGTGGACTTGCCGGCATTGGGCAGACCCAGCAGGCCCACATCGGCCAGCAGCAGCAGCTCCAGCAATACGTTGCGGACTTCACCCGGGGTACCGTTGGTCTTCTGCCGCGGCGCCCGGTTTACCGAGCTTTTAAAGCGAGCATTGCCCAGACCGTGAAAACCACCCTTGGCCACCAGCAGCTTCTGACCATGACGGGTCAGATCGCCGAGGATCTCGCCGGTCATCTCGTCCTTGGCGCGGGTACCCACCGGCACCGTCAGCACCAGGTCCTTGCCGCGCTTGCCGGTGCAGTTGCCGCCACGACCGTTTTCGCCCCGCTCGGCCTTGTGGAAGCGCTCGAAGTGATAGTCGATCAGGGTGTTGAGGTTCTCGTCGGCCAGCAGATAAACATCACCGCCATCACCGCCGTCGCCACCATCGGGACCGCCCTTGGGAACGTACTTCTCCCGGCGGAAACTGACACAACCGTTACCACCGTCGCCCGCATCAATGCGGATTTCCGCTTCATCGACAAATTTCATTTCACTGCTCTCCCATTCGTTTTCTGAGCCTGTGTATCCGGCTCACATGCCGAACGTGCCTTTATTAAAGCAAAAAGCCCCGCCGGTTGGCGGGGCTTTTAAGTAGTTCTGCCTGTAACTTATTCGGTTACAATGCTTACGAACTTGCGGTTCTGGGGACCTTTAACCTCAAACTTCACCTTGCCATCGGCTTTGGCGAACAGGGTGTGGTCCTTGCCCAGGCCAACGTTGTCGCCGGCGTGGAACTTGGTGCCGCGCTGACGAACGATGATGTTGCCCGCCAGGACAGATTCACCACCGTAACGCTTTACACCAAGGCGTTTGCTTTCTGAGTCGCGACCGTTACGAGTAGAGCCGCCTGCTTTTTTGTGTGCCATGGAACTTAACTCCTCTCTTAGGCGCTGATACCAGTGATCTTCACTTCAGTGAACCACTGACGGTGACCCTGCTGTTTGCGAGAGTGCTTACGACGACGGAACTTGACGATCTTGACCTTTTTGCCACGACCATGAGCAACTACTTCTGCAGTTACCTTGCTGCCATCAACGTAGGGTACACCTACTTTAACGTCTTCACCTTGGGCCACCATCAGCACTTTGTCGAATTCGACAGCTGCGCCGGTTTCCACGTCCAGCTTTTCCAGACGAACAACTTGGCCTTCGGCTACACGGTGCTGTTTTCCGCCGCTTTGGATTACCGCGTACATGATTTTAACTCCGAATATGGCACTTTTTCCCCAGAGGGCCGTGCACTAAAACTGTTCTACAATGGCCGCGCATTGTACGCAAATTGATCCCCCGAGACAAGGGGAGAAGGTGCAAAAAAATGATGCCCGTCCGCATTGCGGGCCGTGCCCGGCGGGACAGGTTTATCCCTTTGACGAATCGTGTAAAATCCTACCACCAATGAATTCAGACTGCATCGTCCGGCTTATAACTTTATGGTAGATATCAACAGGATCAAACAACTGACCGAGCAAGACATGCAAGCGGTCAACGAGCTCATCATGACCCGGCTGCAGTCGGACGTCAGCCTGATTAACCAGCTGGGTTTTTACATTGTCAGCGCCGGCGGCAAGCGCATGCGCCCCATGCTCACGGTGCTGGCGGCCCGGGCCCTGGGTTATGAGGGCAACGATCACATCAAGCTCGCAGCCTTGCTCGAATTCATTCATACCTCCACCCTGCTGCACGACGACGTAGTCGACGAGTCCGAGTTGCGCCGGGGCCGGGATACCGCCAACGCCCTGTTCGGCAATGCCGCCAGTGTGCTGGTGGGCGACTTCCTCTACACCCGCTCCTTTCAGATGATGACCGAGCTCGACAGCATGCGCATTATGCAGCTGCTCAGTGAAGCCACCAATATCATCGCCGAAGGGGAAGTGCTGCAGCTGATGAACTGCAACGATCCCGACACCACCGAAGCCAGCTACATGCAGGTGATTTACTGCAAGACCGCCAAGCTGTTCGAAGCCGCTACCCGCCTGGCGGCGGTGCTGACCCACCAGCCCGAGGCCATTGAGCAGGCCATGCTCGACTACGGCAAATACCTGGGCACCGCCTTCCAGCTGATGGACGACGTCATGGACTACAGCTCGGACGCGAGTGACATGGGTAAGAACGTGGGCGACGACCTGGCCGAGGGCAAACCCACCCTGCCCCTGCTGCGAGCCATGGAAAAGGGCTCCCCGACCCAGCGCGAACGCGTTCGCGACGCCATTGCCAATCGCACCGGCATGGATCATCTGGACGAAATCATGGCCATACTGGTCGAGACCGAGGCGCTGGATTACTGCCGCCAGCGCGCCCGGGAAGAGGCACAGAAGGCCATCGATGCCCTGAGCGTGCTGCCCGACTCCGAGCACAAGGCGGCGCTGGTGGATCTGGCCCATATGGCGGTAGAACGTACCAGCTGACGCTGGCTGTGAAATGTGAGGGGTAAGCTTCTTTCCCCTCACTCCTTGCCCCTCTCCACCAACGAAAACGCCGGCTCAGTGAGCCGGCGTTTTTTTCGCGAGCCGTCGAAGCATCAGGCCTCGAACGGGTGGCGCAGTATCATGGTCTCGGCGCGATCCGGACCGGTAGAGATAATGTCTACCGGCACCCCGGTCAGCTCCTCAATGCGCGCGATGTAATCCCGCGCGGCCTGAGGCAGACCTTCCAGGGTGGTTACACCCACGGTGTTTTCGCTCCAGCCGGGCATGGATTCATACACCGGGGTCACGGTCTCGTAACCTTCGGCGGCCATGGGCGGCACGTCCTGCACGGAGCCGTCGGGCATGCGATAGCCGGTACAGATCTTCACCTCGTTCAGACCGTCGAGCACGTCGAGCTTGGTCAGGCAGAAGCCGGTGATGGAGTTGACCTGAATGGCGCGCTTCATGGCCACGATGTCGAGCCAGCCGGTGCGGCGCTTGCGGCCGGTGGTGGCACCAAACTCGTGTCCCTTCACGCCCAGGTGCTCGCCCACGTCGTCAAACAGTTCGGTGGGGAACGGACCGGAGCCCACGCGGGTGGTGTAGGCCTTGATGATGCCCAGCACATAGTCCACGTAGCAGGGGCCAAAACCGGAACCGGTGGCCACGCCGCCGGCGGTGGTGTTGGACGAGGTCACGTAGGGGTAGGTGCCATGGTCGATGTCCAGCAGGGTGCCCTGGGCGCCCTCGAACATGATGCGGTCACCGTTGCGGCGGGCCTTGTCGAGCATGTCGGTCACGTCCACCACCATGCTGGTCAGCAGCTCGGCGTAACCCTTGGCCTGCTCCAGTACTTCGTCGTAGGACACTTCTTCTTCGCCGTAGAAGCCCTTCAGCTGGAAGTTGTAGTAGGCCACGATTTCCTTCAGCTTGTCGGCAAAGGAAGTCATATCGAACAGATCACCCACGCGCAGGCCGCGACGGGCTACCTTGTCTTCGTAGGCCGGGCCGATACCACGACCGGTGGTGCCGATGGCCTTGGCGCCACGGGCCTTTTCCCGAGCCTGATCCATGGCCACATGGTAGGGCAGGATCAGCGGGCAGGCTTCGCTCAGCTTGAGGCGCTCACGCACCGGTACACCGCTTTTTTCCAGGCCGGCCATTTCCTTGAGCAGGGCATCGGGAGACAGCACCACGCCGTTGGCGATGATACAGGTACAATTGTCGCGCAGGATACCGGAGGGGATGAGATGGAGGACGGTCTTCTTGCCGTCGATGACCAGGGTATGTCCGGCATTGTGGCCGCCCTGATAACGTACAACATAACGAGCCTTGTCGGTCAGCAGATCGACAACTTTGCCCTTGCCTTCGTCACCCCACTGGGTGCCAAGTACAACAACGTTTTGTCCCATTTTCACTAACTGTCGAGTTGTTAAAAATGGAGTCTACCAAATTTTGACCAAGGCCGGAACTGCTGGACGGCCGGATTGCCGAAAATATTACCGCAAAATGAAAAACGCCCGGCGAGGCCGGGCGTTTTGGTTCACCTGGATCCTTCAGGATCCTTCAGGTAACGGAAGAAGTCTCCGTCGGGCTTGAGGATCATCATGTCCCCGCCCTGTTCAAAGCTTCTGCGGTAGGCTTCCAGGCTGCGAATAAAGCGGAAGAATTCCGGATCGGCCGCGTAGGCCTCCGCGTAGATCCTAGCCGCCTCGGCATCCCCTTCACCACGCAGGGTGCGGGAGTTGCGCTGGGCATCGGCGATCATCACCGTCACCCGGCGGTCGGCCTCGGCCTTGATCACTTCGGCCTGCTCACGACCCTCGGAGCGGTGCTCCCGAGCCACCGCGGTCCGCTCGGCGCGCATGCGCTGGTAGATGGAGTTCGACACCTCGGTGGGCAGGTTGATCTGCTTGATGCGCACATCCAGTACCTTGATACCCAGCTCGGAAGAAGACTCCAGCAGGCCCTTGAGCGCGCTTTCCATCACATCGCCCCGCTCTCCGGAGACGATATCGCGAATGGTGCGGCTACCGATCTCGGAACGCAGGCTGTTGTTGATCCGCCGGCGCAGCAGGCTTTCGGCCTGGAGCCGGTTGCCGCCGCCAGTGGCCAGGTAGTACTGGGCGAAATTGTCGATGCGCCACTTCACGTAGGAGTCGATGATCAGGTCCTTTTTCTCGGACGTCACAAAACGATCCACCTGATCGTCCAGGGTCTGAACACGGGCATCCAGCTTGCGCACCTGATCGATCATCGGCACCTTGAAGTGCAGGCCCGGCTGATACACCACCGGCAGCTCCGAGCCCTGCTCGCGCTTGACCTTGCCGAACTGCAGCACAATGCCGCGCTCGCCTTCGGCCACCACAAAGACCGAGGAAAACAGCAGTATCGCCAGCAGGGCCAGCACCACGATTAACAATCTTTTCATCGCTTAGTTTCTCCCTGACGTCGGACGAATGCTGGTTCTGTCGGAGCCCGGCCGAAGCTGGCCGCTGTCCTGACCCGAGGGCACATTGGAGTTCGAGTAATCGGAGGTGATTACATTGGGATCAACTTGAGCTTCACGCCGGGACTGCTCCGCCATCAGCTTGTCGAGAGGCAGATACATCAGGCTGTTGTTGCCGTCCGGTGTATCCACCACCACTTTGTTGACCTTGCTGTAGATCTCTTCCATGGTCTCCAGGTAGATACGCTCACGGGTCAGCTCGGGCTGCTGCTCGAACTGGGGCAGCAACTCGCGGAAGCGGGCCACCTCACCCTCGGCGCGCAGGGCCACTTGCTGCTTGTAGGCCTCGGCCTCCTGCAACAGACGCTGGGCCTGACCTCGAGCCTTGGGCTCGATTTCCCGGGCATAGGCCTCGGCTTCCCGAATAAAGCGCTGCTCGTCTTCCTGGGCGGCAATGGCGTCATCAAAGGCGTCCTTTACCTCTTCCGGCGGGCGGGCCGGCAGGAAGTTAAGATCCAGAATCATCAGACCCAGCTGGTAAGGCTCGATAATCTGCTGCAGCAGCTCACGGGTTTCCTGACGCACCCGTTCACGACCCACGGTCAGGACGTCGTCCATGGTGCTGTGACCCACCACGTAACGCAGGGCGCTGTCGAGGGCCTGATGCAGGCTGTCATCGGCGTTGGTGACGTTGAACAGATAGTCCCGGGGCTCGATCACCCGGTACTGCACATCCATCTCCACCCGCACCAGGTTTTCATCCCGGGTCAGCATAAAGCCGGACGCCGGCAGTGAGCGCACGGTTTCCACGTCCACCGGATACACCCGATCGATGAAGGTGGCTTTCCAGCTCAGGCCGGGCTCTACCGTCTGGTAGAACTTGCCAAAGCGCAGCACCACGCCCCGCTGGGCTTCACCTATGGTGTAGAAGCCACTGACCACCCACACCGCCAGGGCGATAACCAGCGCCACCGTTACCCCAAAGGAGCCGATGCCACCACCGCCACTGCCGGAGCCACGGCCGCCAAGCAGACCGCCCAGTTTTCCGCTGAGGTTGCGAATCACCTTGTCCAGATCCGGCGGACCCTGATGCTTGCCGTCATTCCCCCAGGGATCACGGTCTTTGCCACCATTTCCAGGCTCGTTCCAAGCCATTTGTATCTCCGTCTTTCTGGTTTATGAAAACAACTCTACCAAGCAATTAATCGATCAGGCAATCAATCGCTTACAAAGCCTTGCAGGCGGTCACCTTCCTGCTTGAGCAGGCGATGCCAGTCGGCCTGCTGCAAGCGAATGTCGACCACGAATTCACCCTGCTCGCCAAAGGACTCGGCCACCACGCCGTTCAGGGCGTAAAGCCGGCTGCGCAGCCGGGATGCCGACGGCGGCAGGGTCAGCCGATGTTCCACCAGGGTCCCTGCCAGCCGCTCATTCAGTGCATTCAGCAGACCGTCAATACCCAGTCCCTGTTGCGCCGACACCCACACCGCCCGGGGATTGCCTTCATCATCCCGTTCGATGCGTGGCTCGGGCGGATCCAGCTTGTCGATCTTGTTGTACACCATCAGCACCGGAATCTCGTCGGCCTCGATCTGCTCGAGTACCGAGTTGACCTCGTCGATGTTGTCGCGCATCTGTTCATCGGCGCAGTCCACCACGTGCAACAGCAGATCCGCGTCCCGGGTTTCCTGCAGGGTAGCCTTGAAGGCCGCCACCAGGTCGTGGGGCAGATGACGAATAAAGCCCACGGTGTCGGCCAGAATGACCGGGCCGGCATCGGGTAATTCGATCTTGCGCAGGGTGGGATCCAGGGTGGCAAACAGCTGATCCGCCGCATAGACGTCGGACTGGGTCAAACGGTTAAACAGGGTCGACTTGCCGGCGTTGGTATAGCCCACCAAAGACAGGGTTGGAATCTCGTTGCGTTGACGCGCACGACGCCCCTGCTCACGCTGACGAGACACCTTTTCCAGTCGCTTAAGAATGTACTTGATGCGCTCGCGCAACAGCCGGCGGTCGGTTTCCAGCTGGGTTTCACCCGGGCCACGCAGGCCGATACCGCCCTTTTGACGCTCCAGGTGGGTCCATCCTCGCACCAGCCGGGTGGAGAGGTGGCGCAACTGGGCCAGTTCCACCTGCAGCTTGCCCTCGTGGGTACGGGCACGTTGGGCGAAGATATCGAGGATCAGGCCGGTGCGGTCAAGCACTCGGCATTTCACTTCCCGCTCCAGGTTACGCTCCTGGGCCGGCGACAAACTGTGGTTGAAGATCACCACGTCGGCCTGTTGCATGTGCACCAGCGACGACAGCTCTTCTACCTTGCCGGTGCCGATAAAGAACTTGGACTGGGGCGCAGCCCGGCTGGAAGTAACCACCGCGCAGGTGGTCACGCCGGCGGAGTCCGCCAGTAACTTCAGCTCTTCCAGATCTTCCCGTTCGCTGTCGTCGGTAAAATTGATATGAACCAAAATGGCGGACTCACCACCCTGATAACGCTCAAACAAAGGGGTTCCTCCGTCTTTCGGCTACTGCGGCACCGGCCGCGGCGCGGCCTTGCATGATGGGGAAAATTAGACTCAATCCTGACCTTGCTCGCTGTCGGCCTGTTCCTGACTGCCGCCGGGGGATGTCAGGTGGTGCACCGGACGGGCCGGAACCACGGTGGAAATGGCGTGCTTGTAAACCATTTGGCTGACGGTGTTTTTCAGCAGGATCACAAATTGATCAAAAGACTCAACCTGACCCTGCAGCTTGATGCCGTTGACCAGATAGATGGAGACAGGTACCCGCTCCCGTCGCAGTGCGTTCAGAAACGGATCCTGCAGTGATTGCCCCTTAGCCATTTTTTTGTCCTTATCTTTTGTAATAGTGAAAAGTTATTATTGTTTTGTTTGATTATGAGCCCGCCGGACTCGTTCGACCAGTTGCCGGCAGACGTCCTTGTCGTCTGTGTCCAGCCAGGTCAGCTCGGGCCAGCCGCGCAGCCAGGTTAGCTGCCGCTTGGCCAGCTGGCGGGTAGCGGCCATGCCCCGTTCGACCATTTCATCATAGCCGACAACGCCGCTCAGGTAATCCCACATTTGCCGGTAGCCCACGCAGCGAATGGAGGGCAGGCCGGCATGCAGATCGCCGCGCTCATACAGGGCCCGCACCTCATGTTCAAATCCCTGCTCCAGCATCAGCCGAAAGCGCTCGTTAATGCGCCGGTGCAGCTCGGCCCGTTCGGCGGGTGCGATGGCAAACTGTAACACTTTGTAAGGCAAGGGATCACCCTTGCACTCGGTCAATTCTGTGAGCGTTTTACCGGAAATGCGAAAAACCTCCAGTGCCCGGGACAGCCGCTGGGGATCGTTGGGATGAATGCGCGCCGCCGACACCGGGTCAATGCGCGCCAGCTCCTGATGCAGGGCCTCCCAGCCTCGCTCGGCGGCCTCACGCTCGATGCCGGTGCGCACATCGGGGTCGGCCGCCGGCAAGGGCGACAGGCCTTCCAGCAGGGCCTTGAAATAGAGCATGGTGCCCCCTACCAGCAGCGGAATACGGCCGGCCTGGGTGACTTCCGTCATGGCAGCCAGCGCATCCCGGCGAAAGTCGGCGGCAGAATAGGCCTCGGCCGGATCGATAAGATCGATCAGCCGGTGTGGCGTGGCCACCAGCTCCTCGGCGGTGGGCTTGGCGGTGCCGATGTTCATGCCTTTATACACCAGTGCCGAATCGACGCTGATAATGTCGCAGGGCAGCTGACGGCACAACTCCATCGCCAGACCGGTCTTGCCCGAGGCGGTCGGCCCCATCAGAAAAATCGCCAGGGGCTCAGTCCCCATTTATCCACCTGTTCAGTTGCTGTTCCATCTCTACCGGACGCAGAAAATCCGGCAGGGTTTCATTCAGTTCGGGAGCCAGCCGTTGCCACAGCGCCGTGGCCCGACTCCAGCTCCACTCCTCGTTCGGCACCGCCTGTTGCGTCAGCCACTGACACAAGGCCTCGGGACGGCGCGCCTGCTCCTGCTCCAGTCGCGCCAGCAGCTCGGGAAAAAGCCGGGCCAGATCGGCGTGACGCAGGGGCTGAGGCACCCGGGTGAGAATAATGGTGTCACCGGAACCGGTTTTCAACTCGATGCCCAGCTTTTGCAGCAGCGCCTCATGCCGTTGCAGCGCTCCCTGCCGGGCCGCCGGCAGCGCCAGCCGAATCGGCAGCAGCAGGGGTTGGGGCGTCAGCCCCTGCTGCCAGGCCGCCAGCAGCGCCCTGCCATCAAGCCAGGCCTGTGCCTGGTTGAGTTCGCACAGCCACAGCCGTTCCCGATACAGCACCACCAGAAAGCGCTGCCGCTCCAGCAGCAACGGCCCCCCGGAAGGTGCCTCGCCGACCGGTATCGTGGTTGGCGCCGGGGCCGGCCTGACATTCTCGGCTCTCGGCAGCGTGGTCATCAGGCCATCTAGCCCCTGCCACTGCCCGCGGCTGATGCCGCCGTCACGGGCAGGCTCCGGGCGCTGACCGTAACCATGACCGGCGGGCGCATAACGGGGAGATGACGTCGGTGCCGGCGGATCATAGCGTTCGGCCTCGTAGCCGGCGTCCGGCTCGGCGGCCGAGGCCGGAGCTGCCACGGGCGCCTCGGCCAGGGCCTGATGCAGCACCTGATAGATAAAGTCGTGTACCAGCCGGGCCTGGTGAAAGCGCACCTCATGCTTGGCAGGATGCACATTGACGTCCACTTCTCGAGCATCCAGCTCCAGATAAAGCACAAAGGCACCATGCCCTTCCGCCGGCAGCCGTTCTCCATAGGCCTGGCGCACCGCGTGGTTAAGCAGCTTGTCGCGCATCATGCGGCCATTGACATAGGTATATTGCAAATCCGGTTGGGCCCGGGCCGCCGAGGGCGGCGCCAGCCAGCCCCACAGCCGCAGGCCATGGTGCTCGCTGTCGAACTTCAGCGCCGAGGCCACAAAGGCCGGGCCGCACACCGCCGCCAGCCGCTTGTCCTGCTGGGACGGCAGCCGCCCGGCCCGGTACTGCCGCACCGGCTTGCCGTTGTGGCGCAAGATGAGGTCCACATCAAAACGGCTGAGGGCGATGCGCCTGAGCACCTCGTCGATATGACCAAACTCGGTCTTCTCGGTACGCATAAAACGCCGCCGGGCCGGGGTGTTGAAGAACAGATCGCTCACCTCCACCGTGGTACCCACCGGGTGCGATGCCGGTTGCAGTTGCACCACCATATCCCGGCCCTCGGCCACCGCCTGCCAGCCCTGCTCCTGCTCCGCGGTGCGGGCGCTGAGCACCAGCCGGGACACCGAGCTGATGGAGGCCAGTGCCTCACCGCGAAAGCCCAGGCTGAGAATAGCTTCCAGATCCGCCAGGCTGCTGACCTTGGAGGTGGCGTGACGGGACAGCGCCAGGGTCAGCTCGTCCCGAGGAATGCCGCCGCCGTTGTCACGAATGCGAATCAGCTTGGCGCCGCCCTTTTCAATGTCCACCTCAATGCGGGTGGCGCCGGCGTCCAGGCTGTTTTCCACCAGCTCCTTAACCACAGAAGCGGGTCGCTCCACCACTTCGCCGGCGGCAATCTGGTTGGCCAGCCGGGCCGGCAGTATTTGTATGGCCATGGTCAGCTACCCGGAATGTTGAGCACCTGGCCCACCCGCACCACGTCCGAACTCAGATCGTTGTGGCCCTTGATGCGACTGACCGACACGCCGTAGCGACGGGCGATCACCGACAGGCTTTCGCCACTTCTCACCGTGTGCCGAACGGCGGCACCGGGGGCGGCCCGCGCCGCCATCATGGTGCCGTTGGGCGGGTTTTGCCGGTAATAGGACTTGACGCCGTTAAACACCGCCCGGGCTATCTTCTGCTGGTGATCGGCGCTGAGCAGCAGGCGCTCCTCGTGCGGGTTGGAGATAAAGCCCGCCTCGATCAGCAGCGAGGGAATGTCCGGTGACTTCAGTACCGCCAGGCTGGCGTGCTCGGGCTTGCGCTTGTGCAGCCGCACCACCTTGGCCATTTCCGACAAAATGTGTTCGCTGATGGCGTAACTGTCGGCCCGGGACCTGTCCATGGACAAGTCGAGGAAGGTGCGGGTGAGATAGGGATTGCCGTCGGTCTGGGAAATCACCTCGCCCACGCCGCCCAGCAATTCCGACTGCTGCTCCTGCTTTTCCAGCCAGCCGGCCATTTCCCGGTTGGCCCGATTGGACGACAGCAACCATACCGAGGCGCCGCGCGGCCCCTGGTTAGCCACGCTGTCGGCATGAATCGACAGCAGCAGGTCGGCCTTGGCCTTACGGGCAATTTCCGAGCGCTTGTTGAGGTTGACATAATAATCGCCGCTGCGGGTCAGCACGGCGCGCATGCCCGGCTCCTGGTTGATGAGTTCTGCCAGCCGGCGGGAAATGGCCAGGGTCACGTGCTTTTCCCGATTTTTCTTCGGGCCGATGGCCCCCGGGTCCTCACCACCGTGGCCGGCATCCACCGCGATCACCAGCTCACGCAGCCCCGCCGGCGCCAGCTTGCGGGCCGGCTGTTGCGGCTTGCGGCTCTGATCCTGGTAGGGCAGGTCAATCACCAGGCGGTGACCATAGTCCCCCGCCGGCGCAAGGGGAAACACCACCGGCTTGGCCGCGGCCTTGAGTTCAAACACCAGCCGGTAGCTGCCCGGCTGCGGCGGCTTGCTCTCGCGAATACGGGTAACCAGCTCGCCGCTGTTCTTGATGGCGGAAAAATTGACCCGCCCCTGGGTCTGGGCCAGATCCACCACCAGCCGGTCCGGCCCGTTCAGCAGAAAGTAATCGAAGCGGGGCGAGGCCTGCATGTCGAGCACAATGCGGGTATTGTCGGGCGAGGGCCAGATGCGAATGCCCTGCAACTGGTTGGCCCAGGCCGTGGTGGTACACAGCAGACACATCAATGCCAGCAGGGTTCTCATGCTTGCACCGCCTTCAGCAGTTGCCGGCCGGTCGCGGAGTAGGCCTGCAGCATCACTCGGCGGGCCTCGCCATGGTAGCTCAGGGTAATGTCCAGATCCGGGGCCGGCAGCATGCCGGCTCCCCGCTCCGGCCACTCCACCAGGCACAGGCTGTTGTCGGTGAAATAATCCCGAATGCCCATGTATTCCAGCTCTTCCGGATCCGCCAGGCGGTAGAGGTCAAAGTGATAAATGGCGCGCTCACCACACTGATAGGGCTCCACCAGGGTATAGGTGGGACTTTTGACCTTGCCCTGATGACCAAGTGCCTGGACCACACCCCGGCTGAAGGTGGTTTTACCCGCCCCCAGCTCACCATGCAAAAAAACGACACAGGCGCCGTCACAAGCCCGGGCCAGGGTTGCGCCCAGTGCCAGGGTTGCTTGTTCATCGGCCAGTGTCAGCGTCAGGCTTGTTGTTGTCATGTTCTTCCGTCTGATTGATAAGGCGTCTAATAGGTGTAAGCAAGTCCGATGCCAGCATGCCGACCATGCCGGACGCGGCGGCCAGGTCGCCGGCCCGGGCGTGCAAGCATACGCCAAGCCGGGCCGCGGCCTCGGGCTCTATGCCCTGGGCCAGAAAAGCGCCGATTATACCAGATAACAAATCCCCCATGCCTCCCGATGCCATGCCCGGATTGCCATGGGGACAAAGGGCCAGGCCGTGTTCGCCGGCAACCAGGGTGCCGGCCCCTTTCAGGACCACCACGGCACCGGTTTGTTCCCGCAATTGCCGCACCGCGCCGAGCCTGTCGCTTTCCACTTCGGCGGCGGTGCAGTCCAGCAGGGCCGCAGCCTCTCCCGCATGGGGCGTAATCACGACCCGAGCCGGCGCCCGGCCTGCCAGCAAATGCAGGGCATCGGCGTCGATCACCATGGGCCGGCCGGCATGCAGGGCGGCGGTCAACAGCGCCCGGCTCCAGTCATTCCGGCCCAGCCCGGGCCCCAGCACCAGGGCATCGGCCCAGGACCACTGGTCAAAACCGGGAAAACTGGCGGTCATCAACTCGGGACGGGTCAGGTTGAGCAACTGCACATGGCTGGCGTGACTGACCAGCCGCACCAGGCCGCTACCACAGCGCAACGCCGCCTCACCCGCCAGCCGAATGGCACCACTCATGCCTTCATTACCGCCCGCCACCAGCAGCCGGCCGGCCTCTCCCTTGTGGGCCCCCTGTCGGCGCCGAGGCAGATGCTCACGCTCGGAGTTCCAGTGCAGCAACTGCAAGGTTGGCGCCTGCCTCAATCGGTGCTGAATGCCCAGATCCGCCAGCCACAACCGGCCGCACACGTCCGGCCCGCGTCCGGTCAGCAACCCGGGCTTGAGTCCGACAAAGCTGAGGGTGGCATCGGCCGCCACCGCCTCGGCGGGAATGCAACCGCTGCCGGCACACAGCCCGGAAGGCAAATCCACCGCCAGCACCGGCACACCCAGCCGGTTGATGGCGGCAATGTGCTGCCTGGCCGGCTCCCGCGGTGCGCCGCTCAGGCCGGTGCCGAGCAGGGCGTCGATGACCAGATCCGGCTCGCCCTGCAGTGCCCCCAGGGTTTCGATGGCGCCGCCGTCGGCCCGGTAGTGATCCCGGGCGATGGCGGCATCGCCGTTTAGCGCCTCGGCATCGCCCATCTGCACCAGCTGCACCCGAAGGCCGGCGGCCCGGGCCAGCCGGGCCAGCACATAGCCGTCGCCGCCGTTGTTGCCACCGCCGCAAAATACCCACCAGTGCCGAGCCCCAGGCCATTGCCGGCGGGCCAGTTCAAAGGCCGCCAGACCGGCCCGGGACATCAACTCAAACAAGGTCATGCCCATGGCCGCGGCGGCCTGCCGTTCCCCCTGCTTGATCTGCTCCGGCAGCCAGATCCCTTGTGTTAGAATATGGGGCTTTTCCAGACCGGTAATGCTCATGACCACTCCCGATTTTGCTGCGTTGGCTCACGATATCAAGCTCTGGGCGGCAGAGCTAGGCTTTGACCAGGCCGGCATTACCGGTACCGATCTGTCCGAACACGAGTCGCAGCTGGCGGACTGGCTGGCAAAAGGCTATCACGGCGAAATGGACTACATGGCCCGCCACGGCATGATGCGGGCCCGCCCCCATGAACTGCTGCCGGGTACCCTGCGGGTCATTTCGGTGCGCATGAACTATATGCCCGAACACGCGGCCATCGCCCATGTGCTGAGCGACCCGGACAAAGGCTACATCAGCCGTTATGCGCTGGGGCGGGACTATCACAAGGTGCTGCGCAACCGGCTGAAGAAGCTGGCGGACAAAATCGCCGAGCGGGCCGAGAAGCTGGTCGCCCGCCCCTTTGTGGACTCGGCGCCGGTGCTGGAACGACCGCTGGCGGTGAACGCCGGCCTGGGCTGGACCGGCAAGCATTCCCTGGTGCTCAACAAGGAGCAGGGCTCGTTCTTTTTCCTCGGTGAGCTGTTGGTCAACCTGCCGCTGCCGGTGGACCAGCCGGTGGCAGAAGGCTGTGGCAACTGCGTGGCCTGTCTCACCATCTGCCCGACCCAGGCCATTGTTGAACCCTATGTGGTGGACGCCCGCCGCTGCATTTCCTACCTCACCATAGAGCTGGACGGCCCCATTCCGGAAGAATTTCGTCCGCTGATGGGCAATCGCATTTACGGCTGCGACGACTGCCAGCTGATCTGTCCCTGGAACCGCTTTGCCAATGCCAGCCAGGAGCCGGACTTTGCCCCACGGGAGCGGCTGCATGCACCGCAATTGCTGGAGCTGTTTGACTGGAGCGAGACACACTTTCTGAGCATGACCGAGGGCAGCCCCATTCGCCGTATCGGTCACCGCCGCTGGCTGCGCAATATCGCCGTGGCCCTGGGCAACGCCCCCGCCAGCCCCATGGTGGTGTTTGCCCTGGAGCAAAAACGTGACCAGGTGGATGACATGGTGCGGGAGCATATCGACTGGGCCCTGGCCCGGCAGGCAGACAAGCTGGCCCGCCAGGATCGCAAGACTGCCCGGTTGATTCGCGCCGTGGATAAGGGCATGCCCACCCATGCGCGCTAAGCACAAAGGCACACTCAAGCCTGAAGCAAAAGGACAGTTTTACCAAAAATAAAACGCTTGTAGACTTATGAGGCACACTTGATGTGCCAGACTATTCATAAATTCTACAGGTGAGGCTAACCATGGGACATCTGGACAGGGCCGATCAGCAGATCATCAAGGAACTTCAGGAAAATGCCCGCATGACGCTGACCGAGCTGGCATCACGGGTAGGATTGTCAAAAACCCCCTGCCAGCTGAGAATGCGCAAGCTGGAAGAACAGGGATACATCAAGGGTTATACCGCCCTGGTGGATCAGAGCAAGCTCGGCATGAGCCATATCGCCTTTGTGCAGATCACCCTGAGCGATACCAGCAGCAAGGCCCTCTCGGCCTTTAACAAGGCGGCCCTCAAGATCACCGAAGTGGAGCAGTGCCACATGATCGCCGGGGGCTTTGACTACCTGCTGAAGGTGCGTACCAAGGACATGGCATCCTACCGCATGGTGCTGGGAGAGAAGATCTCCGCCCTTCCCCATGTGCTGCAGACCAGCACCTTTGTGGTGATGGAAAACGTGCGGGATATCGGCCCCGTCGGCATCTAAACCGGCCGAGGCCAGGTAACGCCACGGCCGTGACCCGTTGAACCGGGTCACGGCCGTTTTGCTTGTTACTCCGAGGTCGCGATCAGGCTGGCGTTGCCGCCGGCGGCGGTGGTATCAACGCAGAGGTGACGCTCAAGCACGAAGCGCTCGGGCAACGACTGCTCGGTGATCAACGGCAACAGGGCCCCGTCACGTCGGGCCAGGGCCACACGGTACTGACGCAGGGTGTCGCTATCGGCGCCACTGGTCACCGCCTCAAACCCGGTGAGGGTCTCGAGCGCTTCGGGCCGCAACAGGCCGTCCAGGCCGATGGCCGGAATGCCCGCGGCCACCGCGCCTTCCAGCGCGGCCTGAGCCCCCGGGGCCACCACCACCACGGCGTTGCCCTGAGACAGGGCGGTGCCGGCCTGAGTCATGGCCGAGGCCAAATCCGGCCCCAGGCAGAGGATGGTGCCACGGGCAAAACAGCGCAGCCGGTTCAGCTCACCGGTCGGGCCCGGCATCTCTTCCGCATGGGCATCCAGGGCCGCGGGCACACTGCCAAACAGGGTTGCCAGCCGCTCGGCCCGGTTCTGGGAGCGCGCCCAGTCCTTGCCATCCAGCTGCACAATGGCCGCCTGCACCTGGGCCGCGGTAACCGCCGCCGCTTGTGCCGGTTGCACACCGGTGCCGTTCGCACTGGCCATAAAGCGGCGCACATACTGGGGACCACCCGCCTTGGGACCGGTGCCCGAGAGACCTTCACCGCCAAAGGGCTGGGAGCCGACGATGGCACCAATCTGGTTGCGGTTGACATAGATATTACCAACCTTGATCCGGCTGGTGATGCGCTCCACCCGCTTGTCGACCCGCGTGTGCAGGCCAAAGGTCAGGCCAAAGCCCTGGGCATTGATTTGATCCACCACGCGATCGAGCTCATGGGCCTCAAAGGTCGCTACATGCAGTACCGGGCCAAAGATTTCTTCTTCCAGCTCGTGAATGCCTTCCAGCTTGATCACGGTCGGCGCCACAAACAGGCCTTCGGCGGGTACCGGCAGCTGCTTGAGCACCCGCCCCATGCGCGCGAACTTCTCGCAGTGCGCCTCAATGCCACGCTTGGCGTTGTCGTCGATGACCGGTCCCACATCGGTGGCAAGGTGCCAGGGATTGCCCAGGCGCAGCTCGTCCATGGCGCCAAACAGCATGGCCAGCAGGTGATCGGCGATGTCCTTCTGCACATAGAGCATGCGCAGGGCAGAGCAGCGTTGGCCGGCACTCTGGAAAGAGGATGCCAGTACGTCGCGCACCACCTGCTCTGGCAGGGCGGTGGAGTCCACGATCATGGCGTTCAGGCCGCCGGTCTCCGCCACCAGGGGCGCATTCGGCTTCATCGACTCGGCCATCACCTTGTTGATGCGCTGGGCAGTGGCGGTGGAGCCGGTAAAGCAGACACCGTCGATGCGCGGATCCGAGGTCAGCGCCGCACCCACCGTGCTGCCGCTGCCGGGCAGCAGCTGAATGGCCTCGCGAGGAATGCCGGCCTGATGCATCAGCTCGACCGCCCGAGTGGCGATCAGCGCGGTCTGGCCCGCGGGCTTGGCGATTACCGCATTGCCGGCCGCCAGGCCCGCCAGCACCTGCCCGGCAAAGATGGCCAGGGGAAAGTTCCAGGGCGAGATACAGGCGATTACGCCACGGCCGGTGCCGAAGTCCTGATTGCGCTCGGCTTCGTTCGGATAGTAACGGGCGAAGTCCACGGCCTCGCGAATTTCCGCCACCGCATCCGCCATGGTCTTGCCCGCTTCCCGGGTGGCCAGGGCAAACAGCTCGGGGGCGTGCTCTTCAAACAGATCCGCCACCTTGCAAATGCGCGCGCTGCGCTCAGCCACCGGCAGGGCGGACCAGATTTCCACGCCGCTGCGAGCGGCGGCGATGGCGGTTTCAATGTCGTCGGCATTGGCCTGTACCAGCTTTCCGACCACATCACTCGGCACCGCCGGGTTGCGGACGTCTTCGATTTCGGTACTGGTCACCGCCCCGGCAATCACCGGACCGCCCTGCCACTGATGCTCTCTGAAAGCACCACGGGCCGCATCGATCTCCGCCATTTCCACCGGGTTGGTGATATCCCAGCCCTTGGCATTGCGACGGCCAGTACCGTAAAGATCGGCGGGGCGCGCAATGATCTTGCTTGATACCTCGTTCCCCATGGCCGCCACCGTATCAAAGGGATCCCGAGCAATGTCTTCGGGCCGAATGCGGGTATCGACGATCTGGTTGACGAAGGAGCTGTTGGCGCCGTTTTCCAGCAGGCGACGCACCAGGTAGGCCAGCAGATCCTGGTGTGCACCCACGGGCGCGTAAATGCGGCAGCGGGTGCCCTGGCTGGTCAGCACGGCGTCGTGCAGGGACTCGCCCATGCCGTGCAGGCGCTGAAATTCAAAACAGTCCTTGTCCTGGGCCAGCTCAAGAATGGCCGACACCGAGTGAGCGTTGTGGGTCGCGAACTGCGGGTAGATGCGATCGGTCATGCCCAGCAGCTTTTTGGCACAGGCCATGTAGGACAGATCGCTGTTGACCTTGCGGGTGAACACCGGAAAGCCTTCCAGACCCATCACCTGGGCGCGCTTGATTTCCGCATCCCAGTAGGCACCTTTAACCAGACGCACCATGATGCGGCGATCCAGCTTCTCGGACAGGGCGTACAGCCAGTCGAGCACGGGGGCGGCGCGCTTGCTGAAGGCCTGCACCACAATGCCGAAACCATCCCAGCCCGCCAGGGTTGAATCGGACAGCACGGCCTCGATCACGTCCAGGGACAGATCCAGCCGATCCGCCTCTTCCGCATCGATGTTAAAGCCCATGTTGGCGGCCTTGGCCTGCTGTGCCAGCACCAGGGTGCGGGGCACCAGCTCCTGCATCACCCGCGCTTTCTGGCCGAATTCGTAACGGGCATGCAGGGCCGACAGCTTCACCGAAATGCCGGGGTTCTTGCGAATGTCCTGATGCTTGCAGTGCGGCGCCAGGGAAGCAATGGCGGAAGAATAGGCCTTGTGGTAGCGCAGGGCGTCGGCATCGGTACGGGCCGCTTCACCCAGCATGTCGTAGGAATAGGTATAGCCACGGGCTTCGTATTTCTGGGCGCGCTTGAGCGCCTCTTCGATGTTGCGGCCCAGCACGAACTGGCGGCCCATCTCTTTCATGGCCTGGCCTACGGCGGTGCGTACTACCGGCTCGCCCAGACGCTTGACCATGCCCCGCAGGGTGGAGGACAGGCCCTGACGGTCAACCGGTGACAACAGCTTGCCGGTGATCAACAGTGCCCAGGTGGAACTGTTGATCAACGAGGAACTGGAGCGGCCGCGATGCTCGCCCCAGTTGCCGGAAGAAATCTTGTCTTCGATCAGTTCATCAATGGTGCTTCTGTCCGGTACCCGCAGCAGTGCCTCGGCCAGGCACATCAGGGCCACGCCTTCCTTGGTGGTCAGGCCGTACTGGGCCAGAAACTTTTCCATCATGGTCGGGGTGGAGCCGGCCCGCACCTGACGTACCAGCTCGGCGGCCCGGGCGGAGATCCGCTGCCGCACATCGGCGGAAATGGCCGCTCCGGAGGCCAGCGCCCCAATCACCTTGGCTTCATCCGCCAGGTAATGACTCCGAACCTGCTCCCGGCAAGTCACCAGCGACAGTGAATGATCTTTCATCCGACCTTACTCCCTCGGTATGTGAGTACAATGTTGTTACATCATGCTAACCGAAAGAAGAAGTGCATTTTTCCTATACATTCAAACACTGCAACCCAAATGAACTTTTTAAAAGGCCTTATTTTTTCTTTTTTACCATCAAAAAGTTTAAAAGTGGTCATTTATACCAAAGCAAAAAAATGAGACTCTAAAGAAGCCAAACTGACAACAAGCGACCTGCCAGCATAACAATAAAACAACCGAACAAAGCTCGACGGCGCTTGAACAGAAAAGACCAGCTCAACGAAGAGAAGGTACGGCCACGTGGAGGCATGGCGGGACCGAACGAACCAATACGCCGATTCCGAAAAGCAAAAAACCGACCCTGAGGTCGGTTTTTTAATTTGGAGCGGGAAACGAGATTCGAACTCGCGACCCCAACCTTGGCAAGGTTGTGCTCTACCAGCTGAGCTATTCCCGCAGATTTTGACTTGCTTTTAAAACATCGGCCTGGTGACCCATGCTTTTCAATTTGGAGCGGGAAACGAGATTCGAACTCGCGACCCCAACCTTGGCAAGGTTGTGCTCTACCAGCTGAGCTATTCCCGCAGATTTTTACTTGCTTTTAAAACACCGGCCTGGTGGCCCATGCTTTTTAATTTGGAGCGGGAAACGAGATTCGAACTCGCGACCCCAACCTTGGCAAGGTTGTGCTCTACCAGCTGAGCTATTCCCGCAAAACTTTCTGGATACCGTTCTGGTGAAACGCCATCGTTGTAATTTGGAGCGGGAAACGAGATTCGAACTCGCGACCCCAACCTTGGCAAGGTTGTGCTCTACCAGCTGAGCTATTCCCGCGCTGACCGTAATCAATCCAACGTAACCAGTGGCTTGCTTCGCATTTCCTCTTGGCTACGGGAGGCGAATTATAAGCACGCCCCGATCGAATGCAAGCCTTTTTTTGACGGTGATTATCAACTGCCGAAAATGTCGCCAAACGCTCAAAAAGCGTCTTGCCGTGGATTAAATGGTGAACACATGCTGGCGATAGAACTGCAGCTCGGCAATGGACTCGCGAATATCGTCCAGCGCCTGATGGCTGCCCTTCTTGGTGAACTGTTCCAGCAGCGTCGGCTGCCAGCGGCGCACCAACTCCTTGATGGTGCTCACATCCACATTACGGTAATGAAAGAAGGCCTCCAGCTCCGGCATGTGCCGCACCAGAAAACGCCGGTCCTGACCGATGGAATTACCACACAGGGGCGAGCTGCCTTCCGGCACCCACTGACGTAAAAACGCCAGGGTCTGCGCCACCGCCTCGGCTTCGGTGATGGTGCTGGCCTTTACCCGATCCACCAGACCGGAGCCGGTATGGGTGCGCACGTTCCAGTCGTCCATCTTGCCAAGCTCGGCCGCCGTCTGGTGAATGGCCAGCACCGGCCCTTCCGCCAGAATATTGAGCTCCTTGTCGGTAACGATGCTGGCAATTTCGATGATGCGGTGTTCGTCGGGCTCCAGACCGGTCATCTCCAGATCGATCCACACCAGATTTTCTGCACTTTGGCTCATGGGTTGCTTTCCTGCGGCTTGGCAAATAAGGACAAGGTTGAACGGGAAAGTGTATCATAGCCGGCAGTGAAAACAGGTTCGAGGACAGCGTGACCAAGAAGAAACGCCTGAGCAAAGGCCAGAAACGCCGCGTAAGCGATAACCACAGCCGCCGGCTGAAAAAACAGCAGGCCGAGGTGATAGACGACACCCTGTTGGGCGCCCCCGAGGAAGGGGTGGTAATCAGCCGCTTTGGTCAGCACGCGGACATTGAAGACGGCGAGGGCCGCGTGCATCGCTGTAACCTGCGCCGCACCATTGGCTCCCTGGTCACCGGCGACCGTGTGGTCTGGCGCCCGGGCACCGATGCCCTGCAGGGCATCAGTGGCGTGGTGGAGGCCGTGCACCCCCGTGCCACCGTGCTTACCCGCCCCGACTATTACGACGGCATCAAGCCGGTGGCCGCCAATATCGATCAAATTGTGGTGGTCTCCGCGGTATTGCCCGAGTTGAGCTGCCACATTATCGACCGCTACCTGGTGGCCGCCGAGGACGTGGAAATGCCCCCCATGCTGGTGCTGAACAAGGTGGATCTGCTGAGCGACGAGCAGCGCCGTGACGCCGAACGCGATTTGCAGCGCTACCGGGACATTGGCTACCGGGTGCTGTTGGTCAGCTGCGACACCGGCGAAGGCCTGGATGAACTGCAACAGGCACTGAGCAGCCACACCAGCATCTTTGTGGGCCAGTCCGGGGTGGGCAAGTCATCTCTGGTCAACGCCATCATGCCCGATGTCGAGGCCCAGACCGGCGCCGTGTCCGACAACTCGGGCCTGGGTCAGCACACCACCACCACCGCCCGGCTGTATCATTTTGCCACCGGCGGCTCGTTGATCGACTCCCCCGGCATTCGCGAATTTTCCCTCTGGCACCTGGCCCCCGAGCGGGTGGCCTGGTGTTTTCGCGAGTTTCGCGACTACCTGGGCGGCTGCCGCTTTCGCGACTGCAAGCACGGCACCGATCCGGGCTGCCTGCTGCAGGAAGCCGCCGCCGACGGCCGCATTCACCCTGAGCGGCTCGACAGCTACCACCGCATTATGGACGCCATGGCCGACAAGCCCGGCCGTCATCATCCCAACTCCTGACCGTGTGAATTCAGAATGAAAGATCATTTCAAGATTTTGCTGCAATACTCGTTGCCCAAGCATTTGCTGTCCCGTCTGGTGGGCAAGCTCGCCGCCGCGGAGGCCGGTGCCCTGACCCAGTGGCTGATTAAACACTTTATTCGCCGCTACCGTGTGGACATGAGTGAAGCCGCCCATTCAAACCCGGACCACTATAAAAGCTTCAACGCCTTTTTTACCCGCCCGTTAAAGGACGGTGTGCGCCCCCTGGTGGAAGGCGACGATGTGCTGGCCATGCCGGTGGACGGCGCCATCAGCCAGCTCGCCCCCATTGAGCAGGGCCGCATCATTCAGGCCAAGGGCCACGACTACAGTGCTCGCGCCCTGCTGGGAGGCGACAAGGCCCTGGCCGCGCCCTTTCTCGGCGGCGACTTCGCCACCATCTATCTGGCACCGCGGGACTATCACCGCATTCACATGCCCCTGGACGGCGTGCTCAGAACCATGGTGTATGTGCCCGGCGAGCTGTTTTCGGTCAACCCGCTTACCGCTTCACGGGTGCCCGAACTGTTTGCCCGCAACGAGCGGGTAGTCTGCATTTTTGACACTCAGGCCGGCCCCATGGCCATGGTGCTGGTGGGCGCCACTATCGTCGCCAGCATCGAAACCGTCTGGGCCGGCACCGTGACCCCGCCGCCGGGCAAGCGGGTACAACGCTGGGACTACGACGCCGATACCGCCCCGCGCCTGGCCAAGGGCGAGGAAATGGGCCGGTTCAAGCTGGGCAGCACCGTTGTGTGCCTGTTTGGCCCCGACCGGGTGACCCTGAGCGAGGCACTCATTCCGGGAACGCCCACTCGCATGGGTACCGAATTTGGCCGCCTGGTGAACTGACCCGAACAAGCCTGACTGAGAGACGCCGCCGTGTTTGCCCCCATTTTGCTGTTTTTCATGCTGTTGTTGCTGCCGGCCCCGGTGCCGGCGGATCAGAGCGTGGCCGATATCGAGGCCCTGCTGAAAGAAATTCCCGAGGGCGACAAACCCGAGCTGCAGAAACTGCGTGACAGCTACAACCAGGCGCTGCAGCTGGTGCGCGAGGGAGAGCGCTACCGCCAGCAGACCGAGAGCCTGCGCCAGTTCATGGAGAAATATCCGGCCGAACTGAAAAAGCTGGAGCAACAAAAGGCGGCGATCAAGGGCACCTCCACCGAAAGCATTCCTCTGCTCGACGGCCCGGATCTGGAGCAGGCGCTGGTGGACGCCCAGGCCCGGCGGCTGGAGCTTAGGCGCCAGCGGGAAGAGCTGACCAATACCCTCAACCTGCAGGAGCTCAGCAACAGTGGCCTGCTCAATCAGCTCGACGAACTGCGCCAGCAACTGCGCCAGACCCAGCAGGGGCTGGATGAACTGCAATTTACCGAGAATCAGAGCCGGCAGCAGAACGCCAACCGCATTCTGGCCATGGTGCGGGAGCAGACCCTGCAGCGGCGCATTCAGATGCTGGAGCTGGAACAACTGTCATCGGGCAACCGGGACAACCTCAACAAGCTTCGGCTGGAGATACTGCAAAACCGGCTGACCGATCTCGACCAGTACATAGACGCCCTGCAAAACCGGCAGAATGAACTGCGCCGGGCCACCACGGAGGCGGCCATTGCCGAGAGTGAGCGGCTGCTCGACGAGGTGGAAACCGACTCGCCACTGCTGACCCGGGAGCAGGAGCGCAACCAGCAGCTGTCGGCCCAGCTGGTGGAACGCAGCCGTACCATAGAGTCGCTGCAACTGGAAAACCAGGCGGTGGAAGGCAGCGTGGGGGAGCTCACCACCCTCAAGAACAACCTCAAGGAGCAACTGGAGTGGCTGCAGGTCAGCCGCGGATTTGGGGAAAACCTGCGCAACCGCCTGAGCGAGCTGCCGTCCCCCTATCCCCTGCCCCAGCTTGAAGCCCGCATCGTACAGAGCCGGGTGGACAAGTTCGGTTACCAGGAAGCCCTCGATGACATTCACAACAGCAGCTACCGCAACCGCCTGCTGACCCTGGAGCAGGATCTGAGCGAAGAGCAGCAACTGCTGCTCGACGAGCTGCTTACCACTCGAGCCCGGCTGCTTGAGCGGCTGCTGGCGGCCACCGACAACCAGATCCACGAGCAGACCCGGCTCAAGGTGGCCTACAGCCGACAAAACGGCCAGCTGGAGGAAATTCGTGCGCTAAGCGACGAACGGCTGTTCTGGTTGCCGGATCTGCGCCCCGTCGGCAGCGGCTTTCCCGCCGCCATGATGGAAACCCTGAACTGGCTGACCCGCGGCGCCACCTGGACCGCACTGCCCAGGGCGTTACAGCAACAGGGCGGCGCCAGTCTCACCCTGTACGGCATCAGTACCCTGGTGGTGCTCTACCTCTGGCTGCTGAGCCGGCGCAGCCTGCGCGACTACCTGGAGCGCATCGGTCCGCGCATCGGCAACGTCACTCAGGACAAATACGGCTATACCTTTAACACCCTGCTGCTGAGCCTGCTCACCGCCCTGCCGGTGCCGGCGCTGCTGTCGCTGCTGTCTCATGCCATCGACTCGCCCCTGGCCTCGCCCATCGTCGTGTCCCTGGCGGCGGCGCTCAGAGAGCTGATGCTGCCGGTGTTTATTTTGCTGCTGGTGGGCAACCTCACCCTGCCCAAGGGGCTGCTGGTGATGCACTTCAACCTGCCCGCCGAGCAGGTGCGCCGGGTCTGGCGCCAGTTCCGCACCCTGATGCTGAGCCTGCTGCCCATGCTGCTGCTGCTTTATACCGCCCGGGAATTCCGCGAGTTCTCCCTTTACGAAACCCTGGGCCGGCTCGCCTTTATGTACACCTGCCTGCTGATGAGCCTGTTTTCCTGGCGGCTCTATCGCCAGGACATGCCGCTGCTGGTGTCTACCCCGCGTCAGGAACACCTGACCCTGGCCAACCACCTGCTGTGGGGCCTGCTGATCACGTCTCCGCTGCTGGCCCTGGCCGCCGCCGCCATGGGCTATCTGTTTACCGCCCATACCCTGCTGCGCCAGCTGGAATTTTCGGTGCTGGCGGGTCTCGGCTTTGTCATGGCCTACCTGTCTGTGCGCCGCTGGATGCTGCTGCAACGTCGCCGCCTGGCCTTTGACCGGGCCAAGGCCAGGCGCGCCGAAATCCTGGCCCAGCGCAAGGAGAAGGAACGGGAAGAGCCCCATGAAACGCCCCCCAGCCCGGAAGCCGAAGCCGCCGCCGTGGCCGAGGTGGACCTCGATACCATCAGCGCCCAGTCGCTGGGACTGCTGCGCTCGGCGCTGATGCTGGGCTATTTGCTGTGCCTGATGTTGCTGTGGTCGGAGATCAACACCGCCTTCAGCTTTCTCGACAGCATCGAGGTGTGGCATGTGTCCAGCAGCCTGGCCGGGGAAGACACCCTGGTACCGATCTCGCTCAAGGATCTGGTGATCGCCGTCTTTCTGGTGGTGTTGACCCTGGTCACCGCCCGCAACCTGCCGGGACTGATGGAGCTGAGCGTACTGCAGCACCTGGAGCTGTCGCCCGGCACCGGCTTTGCCATTACCACCATCTCGAAATACCTGGTGCTGATGGTGGGAGCCTTCGCCACCTTTGCCATGCTCGGCATCGACTGGTCCAAGCTGCAATGGCTGGTGGCGGCGCTATCGGTGGGCCTGGGTTTTGGCCTGCAGGAGATCTTCGCCAACTTCGTGTCGGGCCTGATCATTCTGTTTGAAAAGCCCATTCGCATCGGTGACACCGTCACCATTCGCGATCTCACCGGCACCATCTCCAAGATCAAGACCCGGGCCACCACCATAGTGGACTGGGATCGGCGGGAGATCATCGTGCCCAACAAGGCCTTTATCACCGAGCAGTTCGTCAACTGGTCGCTGTCGGACGCCATTACTCGGGTCAAACTCTATGTGCGGGTACGGCTGGATGCCGACACCGAGCTGGTGCAGCGGCTGACCAGGGAAGCCATTGCCGAATGCAGCCTGATCCTCGACAACCCGGTGCCCGAAGTGTTCCTGATCGAGCTGACCGACTCGGCGCTGGTGTATGAGGTGCGGGTCTACGTGAACGACATGGGCCACCGCATGCCCATGACCCACGAGCTGCACAGCCTGTTGCTGGAACGGCTGCGTCGCCACGACATTCGCATTCCCCACCAGCAAGTGGACATTCGCCTGGTGGGCGACGATGCCGAAGCCCTGTTCCCGGCCCGCCCGTCATGAGTTTTACCCTCAAGCAGCTGCGGCTGTTTGTGGCGGTGGCAGAAAACGGCAGCCTGAGCCGGGCCGCCGACCAGCTGGCGATGACCCAGTCGGCGGCCACCATGGCGCTGCGGGAGCTGGAACGCCAGCTCAATCACCCGCTGTTTGACCGCCTGGGCCGGGGCCTCAGGCTGAACGCCTGGGGCCTGTGGCTGCTCCCCAGGGCCCAGAAAATGCTGGCCGAAGGCAGCCTGATCGAGCGCGGCTTTCGCGGTCAGAGTCCGATCGCCGGCCGGCTTCGACTGGGAGCCAGCCGCACCATTGCCGATCACCACATTCCGGCACTGATTGAATACGGCTCCCGCCGTTATCCCCAGCTGGATATTGCCCTGGCGGTGGACAACACCCACAGCCTGCTGCAGCGGCTGTATCAGGGCAGCCTGGAAATGGCGCTGATTGAAGCCCACGCCCAGGAAAAGTGGCTGAAGCTGGAGCCCTGGTGCCGGGACGAGCTGGTGATCGTCTGCCGCCCCGATCATCCCCTGGCCCGCCAGCCCCGGGTCAGCCTGGAACAGCTGGCCGGCTGCGAGTGGGTGTTGCGTGAATCCGGATCCGGCACCCGCAACACCTTTGAACGCGCCCTGCAGGGCCGGCTGGGGCCTTTGCGCATTCGTCAGGAATACCCTCACCTGCCCACCATTCTGTGCCTGCTGCACCACCGTCCCTGGCTGAGTTGCCTGTCCCGGCTGAGCGTGGCCGGGGAGCTGGCCCAGGGCAGGCTGGTGGCGCTGCCGGTGCCCGAGCTGGCGCTGCAGCGGTTCTTTTATTTTGCCTGGCACAAGGACAGGGGCGACCACCCTTCCCGCATGGCCCTGCTTGAACTGGCCCGAGAGCTGGTGCCCGAGTGACCCCCTTGCTTGCCGCGCGCTTTTGACCAACACTTAACTGTTGGCCCTAGAAAAACCGGAGGCTGCCATGCTGCGTATATTCACCCTGGTGTTACTGCTGAGCGGCTGCGCCGCGCCCTATGACTACGCGGAAGACACCGACTTCAGCCGCTTTACCACGGTGGCACTGGCCCCCACCGCTGATAAAAGCTCTCTCGACGGCGCCCGCATTGCCGAGGCCGCCGTCGACGCCCTGCCCGCTCGCGGCCTGACGCTCACCGAGCCGGAGCAGGCCTCGCTGTGGCTGAATTTCGGACTGAGTGAAGAGGTGCGCTGGTACAGCGCCGCGCCGCGCATGCTACGCCCGGCGCGCTATTCGGGCCACTACTGGCCCGGCTATCACTACTGGGATGACTGGGACGAGCCTCGGGCCCGGCCGCAACGCCTGATCCGATTGGTGCTGTGGCTGGAGAACCCGTCCACCGGAAAAATGGTCTGGCGCAGCCGCCATGGCGGCAGCTTTCCTGGCGAAAGTACCAAGGGAGCCGAGCGCAGCCGGATCATCGAACAACAGGTAACCGAGCTGCTGGATAACTATCCGCCCCGGCCGTGAGCGGGGACGGGGCAGAGGCGAGGAGAATGGTCCGATAGGCCCCCTCTCCTCACGGCAGCCTGTGCTGCCTTATCTCAGGCCCGAGTGACCGGAAAGGCGATAACCTGCTCCAGCCGCTCGGCCTTAAGCACCAGCATGATCAGCCGGTCGATGCCCAGCGCCACCCCGGCACAGTCGGGCAGGCCCGCGGCCAGCGCCGCCAGCAGGTATTCATCCACCGGCTTTTCCGCCAGCCCCCTCGCCCGGCGCAGGGCATTGTCCTGATCAAAGCGGGCCCGCTGCTCGGCGGCATCGCTGAGTTCGTGAAAGCCATTGGCCAGCTCAATACCGCGAAAATACACCTCAAACCGCTCGGCCACGCGGCCATCGGCGGGGCTGATCCGGGCCAGGGCCGCCTGGCTGGCGGGAAAGTCATACACGAAGCAGGGCACGATCTGGCCGATCACCGGCTCCACCCCAAAGGCAAACAACAGCTGCAGCAGGGTGTCCCTGTCCTGTTCAACGACCAGCAGATCATCGGCTCCCAGGCCCTGGCCGGCGGCACGCAACTCGCTCAGAGAAGCGGTCAGCGGGCAGACGCCCAGGGTCTGCTCAAAGGCGGTACGATAGCTCAGCCGTTCGGGTTCGTCGCAACCCAGCACCCGTCGCAGCAGTTCGGCCATTTCGTCCATCAGCCGGTGATGGTCAAAGCCCGGGCGATACCATTCCAGCATGGTGAACTCGGGGTTGTGCAGCCGCCCCGACTCCTCGTTGCGGTAAGCCTTGCAAATCTGGTAGATGGGTCCGCTGCCGGCGGCCAGCAGCCGCTTCATGTGAAATTCCGGTGAGGTCTGCAGATAGAGATTCTGGCCTTCGGCCATGCCGGGGCCGGTAAAGCGGGTAACGAAGTTTTCCAGGTGCACATCGGTCACCCCGGCCGCCGCCAGGGTGGGGGTATCCACTTCCAGCACGCCGCGCGCGGCAAAGAAGTCACGAATACGCGCCAGCAGCTCGGCACGCCGGCGCAACATGGAAAATTCAGCGGTGGGAGACCAGGATGACGTCATCATGAAAGGGCACTCGGCAAAAAACGCCGAGTGTACTTTGAATCAGTCCCGGCTGGCAGCCCTGCTGTCGCCTTTCAGTTCGATCTGGTTGCCTTCCGGATCGAACAGGTAGATCGACGGCCCTTCACCCTGGGCACCGTAGCGCAGTGCCGGCGGCTCACAAATCACTCCCGACAGGCTGAAGTAATTGAGCAGGGCATCGGGATCAAAGGGATCGATGCGCAGGCAAAAGTGATCCATATTGGCCCGGCACTGATCGGCGGCCTCGCCATCGCCCCCCAGGGGGCCGCGAATATCCACCAGATCGATCAGCTGATCCCCGGCCCTCAGCTGGTAGAGGCCGATTTCCCCCTTTTCACGTTCCAGGCAACAACCCAGCACCCTGCAATAGAAATCCAGCATGCGCTGGGGATTGCGCACCCGCAGCACCAGATGATCCAGCCCAAGCACCCTGAACATGACGTCGCTCCATTCAACGGTTTGGCCAATAATGGCGTAAATTTGACCGAAACTAAAGCCTTTGGTTCCTGGCTGCAACGAACTCATCGCTCGCCACACAGGGCATGGGGAGACATGCCAAAGGCACGTCGAAAGGCGGCGGTAAAATTGGACGGATGCTGATATCCCGATTCGTAGGCCGCCTCGGTAATGGTGACCAGCCCCCGTTCCAGTTGCTGTCGGGCAATTTCCAACCGTCGGCGCCGTATATAGCCGCCGACGGTCAGGTTGAAGTTTTGCTTGAACTGCCGCTGCAGGCTCGACACACTCATGGAGAAGTCCGCCGCCAGCCGCGCCAAAGTCAGCTCTTCATGCAGGTGGCTTTCAATAAAGGTGACCAGCCGCTCAATGCGCCCATCTGTGGTCCTGTTCTGGCCGGCTTCCGCCTCCTCGGTCGCCTCCTCGGCCGGTCGGGCAACCTGGTCAAAGATCATACCCGCCAACCCGTGCACCAGGGTTTCAAAACGCAGCTTCTCCGCCAGGGTTTGCGGATGGGACAGTGCCAGAATGGCCCTGACATGACCGAGCATGTCGGCACTGACCTGCAGATGGCGGCACGCCAGGTGGCGGTTGGCAAAATCCGCAACCGGACAGCCCGGCGTGATCCGCCGGCGCAGCCAGGCCGGCGCCACAATCAGATTCAACTTGCAAACCCGGGTGCCCGGCGTAAAGCGCCGGCGAAAGGCGGCTGGCCTGACCATGTTGGCCACCACCCCCACGGCTCCCTGCGCCGCGTTCAGGCTAAACTCCAGCCCGTCATACCCAAAATCGAGCCGCCCTTCCAGTAACAGGGTCGCCACCAGGGCGCCGGGCACCGACGCCACGACCTGGGAGTTATCCAGCTCCAGGCTGGTGCCGCCGTGCACTCGAATGTCATCGTGAAAGCGGTAGGAAATAAAATCCCCTTCCGCCAACGGTATTTGCCGGTTCGATTCCAGCACCATCACCAGATCCTTGTCAGGCAGCGCCAGCTTGCGCGTCAACAGGGCTTTTCTGGTTCTTGTTCCGATATCTGACTGCCCTTCCATGCTGACCATTTCCAATAAGCGATATGTGGTTTTGCATAAGCCGATGTGCTTCGGCCCGCCGGCCAAAGAGATTACTATACCTGATAACCATTACCATTTGCATTTGAGGTTTATTGCATGCATTCATTCCATGCCCTTCCCTTCAGACCGGCCCTGCTCGGAGTGGCCATTAGTGCCGTCCTGGCCGGGCCGGCCGCGGCCGAAGAAACCACCTCCTATTTCGACGAAGTGCTGGTCTGGGGCACCGAGGTAACCAGTAATACCGACACCCTGCACGCACGGGACATGTCCCTGAAGCAGGCGGATCACATGTCGGATCTGCTGCGCGACATTCCCGGCGTGGACGTGGGTGGCACTCACTCGGTCAATCAACGTATCAATATTCGTGGCCTGGGAGAGACGGATCTGGACATACGCCTGGATGGCGCTTCCCAGCACGCCAACATGTTTCACCATGTGGGCAACCTGACCCTGAACCCGGACATTTTGAAATCCGCCAATATTCAGGTGGGCAACAATTCGGTCACCCAGAGCGGCCTGGGCGGCGCGGTTTATTCTGAAACCAAGGACGCCGGGGATCTGCTGCGTCCGGACGAGCGCTTTGGTGCCCGCGCCTTTACCGGTTATCAGAGCAACGACAGCCGCCAGGGCTCGCTCACCCTCTATGGCCAGCTTACCGACAGCGTGGACGCCATGGTGTACGGCCACGGCATCAGCCGCGGCAATTTCAAGGACGGCGATGGCAACACCACCATAGGGGCCGATGGCGATACCTATAACGTGCTGACCAAGGTGGGCGTGGAGCCGGCCGAGGGCCATCGTTTCGAGCTGAGCTACGATCTGTACCGCGACAGTGGCGATTACTCTCCCCGAGCCGACATGGGTGGCAGCGCCAACCAGGCCCTGTCGGCACAGGTTCTGGTGCCCACCGACTACAACCGCGACACCATTACCCTGGGTTACGAGCTGGACGGGGACAATCATGATGGCAAGGTCACTCTCTACACCAGCCGCACCGAGCTGGTGCGCGACGAAAGCGTCTTTATCGGTAGTGGCGTAGGATGGCCGGGTGACCGGTTATCGGAAAACAAGGCGGAAAACCGCAACACCGGCGTGAATGTGCTGCTGAGCTCCAACCTGCGGTTGCTGAGGCTGGATAACCAGTTGAACTATGGCTTGGAGTACCTGCACAAAAACACCGAAAGCCACTACGGCGGCGTGCAGTTCATGGACGAGTCCGCCGACTCCCGCGCCGTGTTTGCGGAGAACACCCTGTTTATTACCGACACCCTGTCGCTGACCGGGGGCCTGCGTCATGACGACTATCGCCGCAAGGCCACCACCGGCACCCATGACTTTGACGACGTCACCTGGTCACTGGGGGCCGAATGGCAGGTCACACCCGACTGGACACTGTTTGCCAATGCCCGCTCCCTGTTCAAGGGCCCCGAACTGCTGGAAAGTTTCGTCAAATATCAGGACGTGACCGTGCTGGCCGATGACCTTCGCCCGGAAACCGGTCTCAACACTCAAGGCGGAGTACGCTTTGCCAGGCACCTGGGCGAACATCGACTGGGCGCCACCGCCACCCTGTTCCGCACCGAAATCGACGACTACATCGGCACCAACTGGCAAGGCAGTGGCTATGTCATGGAAAACATCGCCGATGTGGAAATCGACGGCTTTGAGCTGAGTGCCAGTTACGGCTTTGGCAACTTTAACGGCAAGCTTTCCTACGCCCGTTCCGACACCACCGACAAGGCCACCGGCGGCCCGGTTGCCGCCGACAACGGGCGCAGCATGGACGTAGGCGACAGCCTGGCCCTGAGCCTGGACTACCAGGCCGAGCGGCTGGAAACCATCTTTGGCCTGACCTCCATTCTGGTACGGGATGAGGACAATGTGTTTGCCGGAACCCCGATCAAGGAAGGCTACGACGTGCACAATATTTATGCCCAGTGGGTGCCCTCGGCGGTGGACGGCCTGTCGCTGACGGTTGGCATCGACAACCTGTTTGATGAAACCTATACCTCCCACGCCTCTCGCTCCGGCACCGCCCGGGGAGCCGTGCTGAATGATTTTGAACCGGGCCGTAACGTCAAGATTTCCGCCGCCTACCAGTTCTGACCGGAGCATTGGTTCAGGGCATTGCCTGAAAAACGCAATTTCTGAACTTGTAGTCAGGAATGGTTGCAAAAAAGTTCGCCGTGGCTAGAATGCTGAAAACCGGGGGCCTAAAAAACCCCCGGTTTTTTTATGCCTGTCATTTACTGAGGTAATACCAATGCGTATCGAAGAAGACTTGAAACTGGGCTTTAGGGATGTGCTGTTTCGCCCCAAGCGCTCCACCCTCAACAGCCGCGCTCAGGTCGAACTGAACAGGGAGTTCACCTTTAAGCATTCAGGTCGCCGCTGGTCCGGCGTGCCGGTCATCGCCGCCAATATGGACACCGTGGCCACCTTTGCCATGGCCCGTGCCCTGGCCCGTCACGAAATGCTGACCGCGGTGCACAAACATTACTCGGTGGAACAATGGCAGGCCTTTGTTACCGAATCCGGCGCCGAAGTGCTCAAGCACGTGATCGTGTCTACCGGCACTTCCGACAAGGACTTTGAAAAGCTGCAGCAAATCCTGGCGCTGTCGGACGACCTGGGCTTTATCTGCATCGACGTGGCCAACGGCTACAGCGAACACTTCGCCGCCTTCGTGTCCCGCGTGCGCGAGCAGTGCCCCCAACACACCATCATTGCCGGCAACGTGGTGACCGGTGAAATGGTGGAAGAACTGATCCTGTGCGGTGCCGACATCGTGAAAGTGGGCATCGGCCCCGGCTCGGTGTGCACCACTCGGGTCAAGACCGGTGTGGGCTACCCCCAGCTGTCCGCCATCATCGAATGTGCCGACGCGGCCCACGGCCTGGGCGGCCAGATCATCGGTGACGGCGGCTGCACCTGCCCCGGTGACGTGGCCAAGGCCTTTGGCGGCGGCGCCGACTTCGTGATGCTGGGCGGCATGCTGGCGGCCCACGAAGAGTGTGGCGGCGAGCTGATCGAACGCGACGGCAAGCAGTATATGAAGTTCTACGGCATGAGTTCTGCCAGCGCCATGGACAAGCATTCCGGCGGCGTGGCCAAGTACCGTGCGGCCGAAGGCAAGACCGTTGAGCTGGCCTATCGCGGCCCGGTGGATAACACCGTTAACGACGTGCTCGGCGGCGTGCGCTCCACCTGCACCTATGTGGGTGCACAGCGACTGAAGGAGCTGACCAAGCGCACCACCTTTATTCGCGTGCGTGAGCAGGAAAACAACGTGTACGGCAAAGAGTGAAACGTCTGACGTAAGGGGTGAGGAGTAAGGGGTAAAGCTAAAACGTTTTCACCTCACACTTGTCCCCTCCACCTCACAATAAAAAACGGCGCCGAAAGGCGCCGTTTTTGTATCTAAAGCCCGATGCTTATTTTACGCGGGACACGTACTCGCCGGAGCGGGTGTCAACGCGCAGCACTTCACCGATCTGAATGAACAGCGGCACGCGCACCACGGCGCCGGTGCTCAGGGTGGCGGGCTTGCCACCGGTGCCGGCGGTGTCACCCTTCAGGCCCGGATCGGTTTCCACCACTTCCAGCTCCACGAAGTTGGGCGGAGTCACGGAGATGGCGGCGCCGTTCCACAGGGTCAGGGTACATACGTCCTGCTCCTTGAGCCACAGTTTGGTCTCGCCCACGGCCTTTTCGTCGGCGGCGATCTGCTCAAAGGTGTCGTTGTTCATGAAGTGGTAGAACTCGCCATCGTTGTACAGATAGGCCAGTTCCACATCCATCACGTCGGCCGCTTCCACGCTGTCGCCGGACTTGAAAGTTTTTTCCAGCACCTTGCCATTGAGCAGACGGCGAATCTTCACGCGGTTGAACGCCTGTCCTTTGCCGGGCTTGACGAATTCGTTTTCGATAATGGCGCAGGGTTCTCCGTCCAGCATAATCTTGAGACCGGACTTGAATTCATTGGTACTATAGGAGGCCATTTTACCCTCGTAGTTGACAGAGTTGCAGAAAATGCCGGCAATGATACCCCTAAACGGGGGCGATTTACATATTCCCTGGCAAAAAGAGCTGGCCCGCGCCTTTACCACTCCCGAGCAGTTGCTGGACTATCTGGGGCTGGATGCCGCCCCCTGGCAACCAGGGCTGGCCGCGCGCCGGCTGTTTGCCATGCGCGTGCCTCAGCCTTTTGCCGACAAGATGGAAAAGGGTAACCCGCAGGACCCCCTGCTGCGCCAGGTGTTACCCCTGGCCGACGAGTTCACCCAGGTGCCGGGCTTTGTCACCGATCCCCTCGACGAGCACGACAGCGCCCTGCCCGGCCTGCTGCACAAGTACCGCTCCCGGGTGCTGCTGGTGCTGCGCGGCGGCTGCGCGGTAAACTGCCGCTACTGTTTTCGCCGCCATTTTCCCTATGCCGACAACAGCCCGGGCCAGGGCGGCTGGCAGCCGGCGGTGGACTACATTGCCGCCCATTCGGAAATCAACGAGGTGATCCTGTCCGGCGGCGATCCGCTGATGGCCAAGGACGAGCATATCGCCGCCCTGCTGAACGAGCTTGAAGCCATTCCCCACCTTAAGCGGCTGCGCATTCACAGCCGGCTGCCGGTGGTGATTCACACTCGGCTCACCGACACCCTGCGCGACCGCCTGGCGCACAGTCGGCTGCGCCCGGTGCTGGTGCTGCACATTAACCACGCCAACGAAATCGATGCCGATCTGGCCGACCGGCTGCGGTCGTGGCAACGGGCCGGCATTACCCTGCTGAACCAGAGCGTGCTGCTGGCCGGGGTCAATGACGACGCCGACGCCCTGGAAGCCCTGTCGGAGCGCCTGTTTGACGCCGGCGTATTGCCCTATTACCTGCACCAGCTAGATCGGGTGGCCGGGGCGGCGCACTTTGCGGTGAGCGATGAGCGGGCCCGGACGCTGATGGCTCGGTTGCTGGAGCGGCTGCCGGGCTTTCTCGTGCCCCGACTGGTGCGGGAAGTCGGTGGCGAGGCAAGCAAAACCCCCCTCGATTTACGTCTTGAACCCAGTTAAGGAATTCCCATGCACGATTCGGTAATTGACCGGCTTAACGACACCCTGAAAGAGTTGTATCACCAGGCCATTGACGCCGACAAAAAACTGGCCGTCCTGCGCGCCAAGGGCCAGGCCAAATTCAGCGCCGTGCTGCGCGAAGACAGCCAGTTCACCACTCATGCGGATCATTTTATGCCTTACGTGGCGGAGCTGGCGGAAGAGCTGGAGATGCTGTCATCCAGCTCGGAAGCAGAATACCAGGCGCTGCTGGCGCGCATGGTGCACAAGATTCAGCTGCTGGCCACCACACTGGGGCAGTTTATGCGCCTGCAGTAACCGGCACGGTCAGGACCGCGCTTCAAGCCAGTCCTTGACTTCAATGGCGCCGAGCGGCGGGCTGACCACATCACCCTGCAGCAGCGGCGCCTGTCCCTGCTCGCGTATCACCTGCACTTCGGCTTCTCGATGCACGCCACAGCAGATAACCGGTAACGCCAGCAACCGCGCCAGCGCAAGCAGCGCCTGAAACTGACGGCGTGCCTCCCCTTCACGTTCTATGCCATTGCACAGCGCCGCATCCAGCTGCAGCCAGTCCAGCGGCAAGCGCGTCAGTTGCCCCCAGGAAGAGCGCCCACTGCCGAAGTTGGCCAGCATGATGCGAATGCCCCGTTCACGCAGCTCCCGCACCAGGGGCTGCGTCAAATGCAGCTCTTCTTCCAGCTGGGCCTCTTCCAGTTCCAGCACCAGTGAAGTGCCGTCCAGGCCGTGCTGCTTGAGCGCGGCCAGCAGCGATTCCCTGATGGAACTGCGAAACAGCGAAGGCGGCAGAGGCAGACTGACAAAAAGCCCCGATTGCAGAGCCTGCCAGCCGGGTAGCAGCTCGCAGCAGCGGTTCAGTGCCCACAGCAACAGCGCCTCCGACAACTGATATTGCTCCGCCAGCCGCCCCAGCTCAGGGCCGGTGATCATGCCAAAGTGCGGGTGACGCCATTGCAGTGATAAACGAAACCCCGCACAACGCCCTTCACCATCGGCCAGTGGATGAAAACGCAGGCTCAGACTGTCGCTTTCCAGCGCCGCCGGCAGATCCCGGGCCAGCTGCTGGCGCCGCTCGATTTCCTTCAGCATGGAAGGGTCAAAAATAACGTAGGGCAACCGCTCCTGCCGGCACAACGCCAGGGCCAGCTCCCCCCTCGCCAGCAGATCCACCATGTTATCGGCATCGGCCGGATACAGCACCACACCAATCACCGGGGTTGGATGGAAGTCATGCCGCGCAATGGCCTCCGGCGCCGCCAGGGCCTGGCGAACACGAGACAGCTGGGCGCGCACTTCCGCCAGCTCCAGCACCCCTTCCGCCACCACCACGCACTTGCGCTCGAACAGGGCGATATGTTCATGGGGCAGCAGACAGGCCTGCAGCCGCCGAGCAAAGGCAGACTGCAGCTGGTCGGCAGTATCATAACCAAAATGCTGCACCAGCCAATCCAGGTCCTCCAGCTCCAGCAGGGTGATACTGAACGGCTGCCGACGGCCGATCAGTTGGCCGAGCCGATGTTGCAGGGCAAAGCGGTTGGGCAGGCCGGTCAAGGCGTCCTGCAACAAACGCCTGCGGTAACTCAGCAATTCCAGCCACAGCATCAGCAGCAGCAGCAGGGCGCAAAATCCCAGTCCCAGGGTACAGACATAGAGCTCCTGGCTGAGAGACTTGTAGGCCTTGTCATATTCGGCATAAAACAGCACATTGCTGTGCATGGTGGCGGTGACCGTACGGGCCAGAGGTTCGGCATAAGGCGCCAGTTCGGCCAGCAGCAGCCGGTAGTTGAGGTCACCCGGTTTCAGGGCCTGCACCATGGGCTCCACACTTCTGACCCTGTCTTCAATCTGCTGGATCAGCAGCCACAGATCCGGCCGCTCGCTCAGGGTGTCCTTGAGCTGATTGCTGAGCAACACCGGCGTACGGCTCCACAGAATGTCGTAACGCAGCATCAACTCATCGTGTTCGATCACCCCGGCATTCAGCAGCCTGACCGCATCGAAAAAGCGGTTCATTTCCAGTTGCAACTGCATCAGTGACCAGGGCACCTCGTAATTGCGCTGTTCAAGCTGGGTATTGTGCTGGCGAATGCCCAGCAGGGCATGGGTAACGCCGGCACCAAACAGCAGCATACAGATCAGCAGCAACAGGGCGGCCACCTGTCGCAGCATATGGGCCGGCCCCCATTGATCGCTGCCGGGAATAGGAATGAAAAGTTGCTTCACCTGGGTTCCGTTCTTACCTTGATGTGCCTGAGCTGCCAGGCCATGTAGTGCAGAAATTTCGCCTGCTGCAGCTCAGGTACCCTGTCGTAGGGCAGCATCAGCCACAGCGGCCCCTTGTCGCGACGGCTCATCAGCCGCCCATTGTCACGCCAGGCCAGCAAGGGCTGGTAAGGCGCCACCGCCTGCCAGTCTACCACCACGCTGAAACCGTTGAGGGATTCCAGATAGAGGGCCTTGACCTCGGCGTGGGCAAAGAGGGTGTCGAGCAGTGCCCTCAGATCCAGTCCGCGGTAGGTGTGAGGAGTATTCGACCAGGGATGGGCCGTGGTGATCTCACCCTGGGGCAGGGCCTGAAGCTGGGACAAGGTGTAATCCATGCGTTCATGGGAGCGCCCTTCCAGCTCGATATTACCGGAGATGGTCAGTACTATCGCCTCCTCGGCCCGGACTCCCCACGACATCAACAGCAATACAACGACGCCGAGCAACTTCATGCATTTCTCCTTTCGCCCGAAGGATACCGCTGGTTTCATCCTTCAAGGTCATATCCTGAATACAACTGGGACTCAAACGCCCCTCAAGACAATAGGTCATCATAACCAAAATCTTTAATGCAGAAGAAGTGTAATTTAGGCCAACACAAGCCGGAACAAGACTTTCGGCCAAAAAAAAGCCGGACTCAAGAGTCCGGCTTTTCGGGATGCGGGTGAACTCACCCGGCCACATTAATGTGATTCAGATCACATCATGCCGCCCATACCACCCATGCCGCCCATGTCGGGCATGGCCGGGGCTTCGTCTTTCGGCAGCTCGGTGACCATGGCTTCGGTGGTGATCATCAGACCGGCCACGGAAGCGGCGAACTGCAGGGCAGAACGAGTCACCTTGGTCGGATCCAGGATACCCATTTCCAGCATGTCACCGTAGGTGTCGTTGCCGGCATTGTAACCCTGGTTGCCTTCGCTGGCCTTAACCTTGGACACCACCACGGAGGCTTCTTCACCGGCGTTGGTGACGATCTGGCGCAGCGGGGCTTCCATGGCGCGCAGGGCAACCTTGATACCCACGTTCTGATCTTCGTTGTCACCGGTCAGCTCACCCAGCTTGGCGGCGGCACGTACCAGGGCAACACCGCCACCGGGTACCACACCTTCTTCCACCGCGGCACGGGTCGCGTGCAGGGCGTCGTCAACGCGGGCTTTCTTCTCTTTCATTTCCACTTCGGTAGCGGCGCCCACCTTGATCACGGCAACACCGCCGGCCAGCTTGGCCACGCGCTCTTGCAGCTTCTCGCGATCGTAGTCGGAAGAAGACTCTTCGATCTGCTGGCGAATTTGCGCCACACGACCGTTGATGGCATCGGCTTCACCCACACCGTCGATGATGGTGGTGTTGTCTTTGCTGATTACCACGCGCTTGGCACGGCCCAGATCTTCCAGGGTCGCCTTTTCCAGCTCCATGCCCACTTCTTCGGAGATCACGGTGCCGCCGGTCAGAATGGCGATGTCCTGCAGCATGGCCTTGCGGCGGTCACCAAAGCCCGGGGCCTTGACGCCGGCCACTTTCACGATGCCGCGCATGTTGTTGACCACCAGGGTGGCCAGGGCTTCGCCTTCCACGTCTTCGGCCACGATCAGCAGCGGCTTGGACTGCTTGGCAACGCCTTCCAGTACCGGCAGCAGCTCGCGAATGTTGGAGACTTTCTTGTCAACCAGCAGAATGAAGGGGTCGTCCAGCTCAACGGTGCCGGTTTCCTGCTTGTTGATGAAGTAGGGAGACAGGTAGCCACGGTCGAACTGCATGCCTTCAACCACGTCCAGCTCGTCTTCCAGGCCCTGGCCTTCTTCCACGGTGATGACACCGTCGGTGCCCACTTTTTCCATGGCTTCGGCGATAAGCTGGCCGACTTTCTCGTCAGAGTTGGCGGAGATGGTGCCCACCTGAGCAATGGCCTTGGTGTCTTTACAGGGCACGGACAGGCCTTTCAGCTCGGCCACGGCCTGTACCACGGCCTTGTCGATACCACGCTTCAGATCCATGGGGTTCATGCCGGCGGCCACGGCCTTGAGGCCTTCGTTGACGATGGCCTGGGCCAGTACGGTGGCGGTGGTGGTGCCGTCACCGGCTTCGTCGTTGGCCTTGGAGGCGACTTCTTTCACCATCTGGGCGCCCATGTTCTCGAACTTGTCTTCCAGTTCGATTTCCTTGGCCACGGACACGCCGTCCTTGGTGATGTTGGGGGCACCGAAGGACTTGTCCAGTACCACATTGCGGCCTTTCGGGCCCAGGGTTACCTTGACCGCGTCGGCCAGGATGTTTACGCCTTTCAGCATTTTAACGCGGGCGTCGTTACCAAATTTTACGTCTTTAGCTGCCATTGTTTATCTTCCTTAAAAGTGGATGAACCGGATTATGCTTCAACGATTGCCAGGATGTCGGTTTCGGACAGGATCAGTACTTCCTGGCCGTCCAGCTTCTCGGTCTTGACGCCAAAACCTTCGTTGAAGATCACCTTGTCACCGACCTTCACGGACATGGCTTTCACTTCGCCGTTGTCCAGAGTGCGGCCATTACCCACCGCCAGTACTTCACCGCGAGTGGATTTCTCGGCGGCAGAGCCGGTCAGAACGATACCGCCGGCCGACTTGGCCTCGGCTTCAATACGCTTGATAATGACGCGATCGTGCAATGGACGAATGTTCATCGATAACTCTCCTGATGAGTGTTGTTACCTTCATAGATAAACGGCCAATGGCCGCAAACTTGTTCCGTTGCCTTCCTATATGGGAGCGCATTCACCGCCTTCAAGAGCGAAAGGCAAAATTTTTTTAAAATCATTGGCGGGGCGGCGTTATCATGGCCACCGAATTTCACCCCGCCGCAGCATCAAGGTTTTTTTGTGCCCCACACCAACTCCCTGCTCACCGCTCCCATCGGCCCGCAACTGGCGCGCATGACCGGCCCCATGGCACTGGGCATAGTGGCAATTCAGGCGTTCAACCTGGTAGACACCTTTTTTATCGGGTTGCTGGGCACGGCGCCGCTGGCGGCGGTAACCTTTACCTTTCCGGTGACCTTTGTGGTGCTGTCTCTGGCCATGGGACTGAGCGCCGGGCTGTCGGCCTGCCTGGGCCAGGCCCTGGGCGCCGGCCACCGCGATCAGGCAGCCCGTTTCACCAGTAACAGCCTGCTGCTGTCGCTGGTGCTGGTACTGATGCTGGTCGCCCTGGGGCTGGCCAGCCTGGACCCGCTGTTTACCCTGCTGGGGGCGGAAACGGAGTTGATGCCACTGATCCACGACTACATGGTTATCTGGTACGCCGCTTCGCCCATGCTGGTGTTGCCCATGGTATGCAATGCCGCCATTCGCGCCACCGGCGATACCCGCACTCCCGGGCTGGTGATGGTGGTGGCCGGCCTGGTCAACGGCGTGCTCGACCCGCTGCTGATCTTTGGGTTGGGGCCCTTTCCGGAACTGGGGATTCGCGGCGCCGCCATCGCCACCGCCTGTTCCTGGCTGATGGCCATGATGGTGGCGCTGTACCTGCTGCAGCACAGGGAACGGCTGCTGTGCTGGCAGTGGCCGCACCCGGGGCGGCTGTTGGTTCACTGGTATCAATTGTTACAGGTGGCCATTCCCGCCTCCTTTACCAGCGTCCTTTACCCGGTGGCCACCGCCCTGCTGATGCTGTTGCTGGCGGACTTTGGTACCGAAACCGTGGCCGCCTTTGGGGCCGCCTCACGCATTGAAGCCGTGGTGCTGATCGTGATGATGGCACTGAGCTCGGCGCTGGCCCCTTTTGTCTCCCAAAATACCGGTGCTGGCCTGCACCAGCGCAGCCGCCACGGCCTGCTGCTGGCCATGCGCTTTGCGCTGATATTCCAGTTGGGCGTGTTTACACTGTTGTGGTGGCTGGCACCCTGGCTGGCGCGGCAGTTTACCGACAATGCCGAGGTTGCGGCACTGTTGCAGCAGTATCTGCGGCTGGTGCCCATCGGTTATGGGCTGCAGGGGTGCTTTATGCTACTGAGCGCGGCGCTGAACGGCCTGCGGGTATCGGTGATTTCGCTGTTGCTGAACGGGGCCCGGCTGTTCGGCCTGTTGCTGCCGCTGGCTTGGCTGGGTGCCGGACTGGCCGGTGCCGAAGGGATTTTTGCCGGCATTCTGCTGGCCAACCTGCTGACGGGGTTGATCGCCTGCCTGTTTGCCTGGCGGCGGTTTCCCTGGAGAATTCGCCATCCGCTGAGTTGAAAACCCGGGGACTGGGGACTGGGGACTGGGGACTGGGGACTGGGGACTGGGGTAAATTGTAGGCCGGGTTTTACACCCGGCAAAACTTCCAGTTCTTCAAGCGGTTCGGAATGTTGGGATTCGCTGCGCTCATCGCCAACCTACGCACTGACAGCTTCCAGCTTAAGGCTTCAAGCTCCCCGAAGGGATCATTTGTCGTCCTTGCGCTCGACTTCACCTTCAAAGGTCACGCCCTTTTTGTCCTGCTCGTCGCGCACCCGGGTTTCGCTGTGGTGATAGTACTCGGCGGTAAAGGTGTGGCCCTTGTCACCGCGCACATGGGCCCGGGACAGGAAACGCTCGGCCAGGGCGGCACGCACCGGTGGCAACAACAGCAGCACCCCGGCGAAGTCGGTGACAAAGCCCGGCAGCAGCAGCAACACGCCGCTCAGCGCCAGCATCATGCCCGACACCATTTCCCGGGCCGGGGTTTCGCCCCGGTTCACCTTCTCCTGGGCCTCCATCAGGGTCTGCAGCCCCTGAATGCGTACCAGGCTGATACCGATGATGGCGGTCAGCAGGATCAGCGCTATGGTACTCCAGGCGCCGATGGCCGAGCCCACCTCGATAAACACGAAAATTTCCAGCAGGCCGGCGCCGATTAAAAACAACAATACTCTGCCCACAATCACCTCTTTTTTCGCCGCTGCACGGCTTACAATGGGGGTCAAACCCATAAAATGGGGGCGCAATGGCCCGTTTTCAAATGCCGGTGATGCCCCGCCAATCAAGGAACATCAAATGAAACCAGCCAGGCTGGCGGCGACCCTGGCCGCCCTGATGCTGATGCTCGCTCCCTTTGTGCTGGAACGCCCGGACCACAGGCCGGTTGCCGACAACCGAGTGCTGCCGGTGGAACAGGCCTTTGTGGTCAGTCATCGGCAAGAAGGCGATGTGCTCAACGTCAGCATCACCATTGCCCCCGACGCCTACCTGTACCGGCACAAACTCGCCGCCGAGGGCCAGGGCGTGACCCTCGGCGACTGGTCGCCGCCGGCGGGCCAGCCCCACCAGGACGAATATTTTGGCCACAGCGAGATCTACCGCGAGCAACTGAGCCTGACCTTGCCGCTGCGCCAGACCACTGACGGCGGCCGGGTCATGCTGCACTATCAGGGCTGCACCACCGGTCTGTGCTACCCGCCCCAGCAGCTGGCCCTGACGCTGCCCTGACTCACTCCAGCAGGTAGTCGACACTGGTGACCACTCGCACCCGCTTGATCTCGGGAGTGTAGGCATCGAGATCGGTAATGGAAAAGTAGCCCTGCTGGGCGGCACGAATACCGCCCACCTCGGCATCGGCGTCGTCGGCGAACTGACGTGCCGCTTCCCGGGCATTGGCGGTGGCTTCGGCTATCATGTCGGGTTTGATGTCGTTGAGGCCGGTGAACACATACTGGGTCTTGTGTTCATAACTCTGGGTCAGCAACACCCCCTGGCTGACCAGCCCCGCCACCGCCGGCTGGGTATTTTTTACCCCTTCCACCTTGTTGCTGCGCACCAGCAACACGGCGTCGGCGCGGTAGCGCTGGGGTGCACGTTGCTCGCCGTACTGGCTGGCCCAGACGTCCTGCACCGTGGGCGCAGAAAAGCTCAACTCGGACTGGTCAAAGCCGTGCAGCAGCAAAAAGGCGATGATCTTGGTTCTGTCCCGATCGATGGCGTCATACAGGCCTTCCAGGCTGTCGGCCGCCACCGAAAAGCTGAGTGGCCACAACACCAGATCCGCCTGGACTTCTCGCTCGGCCAGGCCCTTGACCGACACCACCCGATCCGCCTGCTTCCAGATGTGCACCGCGTCCTTGAGGTAACTGCCACCCCATATCAGGCCAAGGGCGATCAAACCGCCCAGCAGCGCCGCCTGCCCGGTTCCGTTTGCTTTCATAAAAAACCCCGTTAGGATTTGCCGATGTTCGGATTTCGATTGTAACCCATGCCATGACCCACACCGCCCCCTGGTATCTCTACCTGCTGCGCTGCCGGGATGGCAGCTTCTATGGCGGCATTAGCCTGGATCCCGAGCGCCGCTGCCATGAACACAACCGAGTGCGCAGCCGCGCGTCCCGTTATGTGTGGGCGCGCCGCCCGGCCGTGCTGGTGTGGCAACAGCCGGTGGCCGACCAGGCCACGGCGCTGAAGCTGGAATACCGACTCAAACGCCTGCCCAGAAAACAAAAGGAGCAGTTGCTGGCTCACCCCGAAGGCTGGCAACAACTGCTCCCCATTGCGGCCGGCACCTTGCGCGCCGGCTGCGTCATTACTGCTGAGTAGCCTCTTCTTCCGACTTGGCGGCCACGGCCTCTTCGGCGTCGGCGGCCTTTTCAATTTCCAGCAGTTCCACTTCAAAGATCAGCACGGCGTTGCCGGGAATGGTACCGGCACCGGCTTCGCCATAGGCCAGGGCAGACGGAATGTAGAACTTGTATTTGGCGCCCACCGGCATCAGCTGCACGCCTTCGGTCCAGCCCGGAATCACCTGGTTCAGGGGGAAACTGGCGGGCTCGCCGCGTTCTACCGAGCTGTCGAACTGGGTGCCGTCGATCAGGGTGCCGGTGTAGTGCACGGTCACTACGTCTTCCGCCGCGGGCTTGTCGCCTTCACCCTGGGTCAGCACTTCGTACTGCAGGCCGGACTCGGTGACCTGCACGCCGTCACGCTGGGCGTTTTCCTTGAGGAAGTCTTCGCCTTTCTTCAGGGTGGCGGCGGCTTCTTCCTCGGTCTTTTTCTCGATCAGCTCATTGATGTGCGTGTCGTAGGCCATCAGCGCCTGCTGCACTTCTTCATCGGTCATCTGGCCATCGCTGCCAAACCCGTCCTTCACCCCCTGCATAATAATGTCATTATTCAGGTCGACGCCCAGCTCCTGCTGTTTTTCCAGGGTGGAGCCAATATAGCGGCCCATGGACAGGCCAATGGCGTAGGCGGACTTGTCCTCGAAACTGTTGAGCTCCACGGCGGCAGGAGCGGCCGTCTCCTCCTGCTTCTCATTACAACCACTCAAACCCGCCATCACGGCGGTCGCCAGCAAGCTGACCTGTAACAGTTTTTTCATTATCAACTCCGAGTCGGGTGCACAGACACCTTGGAAAATGAGATGCTTATACTCAGGGATTTATACTAACCTTGCAACTTGCCCATGCGAAACCCCTTCTCGGTAAAAACCCGCTTCGGCCAGGCCGCTGCGGCAACCATTGTCATGCTGCTGCTCGCCGGCTGCGATCGCGGCGTGCCGCCTGCCGGCCGTCAGTCCTTTACCGACGGCTCCCTGCTGGCCGCCGACACCACCGCCGATGGCCGCCACACCCTGATTGCCACCGGTAACGGTCCGGTACAGGTATGGCGCCAGGGCGGCCCCGCACCGCTGTTTCTCTGGCATCAGGGTCAGGAAAGCACGCCGGTGGTGTTGCTGGCCAGCAGCCCCGGCGGCGATACCGCGGCCACCGCCACCGACAGCACGGTGGCGCTGTGGTCGCTGCAAAACGGCCAGAACCTCGGCTTTTACCGGCTGGAGCAGCCCCTGCGTGCACTTGCCCTGGCCGATGCTGGCCGGGCCCTGCTGCTGGGGTACCAGAATGGCGAAGCGGAATATGTCGACCTGACCAGCGGCCGCCGGCTGACCTTTCTCGGGCATGACGATCGTATCAACAGCCTGGATCTGTCTGCCAACGGGCGCTATGCCCTCAGCGCCAGCCACGACGGCGAGGTGCTGCTGTGGCAAACCTCGAACGCCGCCATTCTGGCGCGCTGGCGCCATGAGCACAGCGTGAGCCTGGTGCGCCTCGACGCTAATGGCCGAGCCGCCTTCAGCGCCGACGCCCAGGGCCGCGGCGAGCTGCGTCGCCTGCCCGGCGGCGAGCTGCAGGCGCGCCTGGAAGTGCCCGCCCGGGGCCAGACCTTTGTCAGCGCTCGGCTCAATGTGGAGCAGAACCTGCTGGCCACCGGCGGCACCGCCCGCCGGCTGGATCTGTGGCGGCTCAGCGACGGCGCTCACCTCAACCACTGGCGGGTAGGCCTGCACACACAGCTGAGGCCGGCCAGTGCCATGGTGTATAGTGTCGCCTTTACCGCCCCAGACCGGCTATACAGCGTCAGCTCCGCCGGCCTGGGCGAGACCTGGACGCTCACCGACAGAGACCACAATGATGAATGACGAACTGCTGCAGCGGCTGGAACAACTGGAAACACGGCTGGCCTTTCAGGACGACACCATAGAGCAGCTCAACCAGGAGATCGCCGCTCAGGGCGGCGAAATCGCCCGCTTCAAGCTGCAGCTCAGCCTGCTGAGCAAAAAATTCAAGGAAATTCAGCCCGGCCAGGTGGCCAGCCAGGCCGAAGAAACCCCACCGCCCCATTACTGATCGCCACCGACAGAAAAGGCGCCGACGCGCCTTTTGGAATGGTATTTCAGCGCCAGAGCGCCGGCCCGAAGGAGGTCATTCCTCCCGCAACAGGCTCTGCTCGGTGTCGATATCAAACAAATGACAGTGTGCCAGATCGAAGCACAGGGTCTTTCGCTCGCCACCGGGAAGCCCCGCATGGGAGTGGTAGGGCACCCGCGCCACAAACGACGCCTCGCCCATGGAAAAATGCAGGTAGCTTTCGTTACCCATGGACTCCACCGCCGTAATCGGGGCATTTACCAGATTGGGCTGATTCGGCGTGGCACCCGAGGCGTCTGCCAGGGTGATATGCTCCGGCCGCAGTCCAAACCACAGTTGCCGGCCCGCCAGGTGTGCAACCTGACTGGCCTTTGCCTCGGGCAAGCGCAAGCGTTCGCCATGACCGAGCACCAGCTCATGACCCGTTTCGGTCCGCTCCAGGGTTGCGGTCACCAGGTTCATGGCCGGTGAGCCAATAAACCCGGCGACAAACTTGTTGGCCGGGCGCTGATACAGGTTGATGGGCGTATCGACCTGCATGATCCGCCCCTGATTCAGGACGCAGATGCGGTCTCCCAGGGTCATGGCTTCCACCTGATCATGGGTGACATAAATCATGGTGGCATTCTGCCCTTCGGCCTTCAGGGTCTTGTGCAACCGGGCAATATTGACCCGGGTCGAGACCCGCAATTTGGCATCCAGATTCGACAGGGGCTCATCAAACAAAAACACATCCGGCTTGCGAACCATGGCCCGTCCCAGGGCGACGCGCTGACGCTGGCCCCCGGACATTTCTCCCGGCTTGTTATCGAGCAGCTGGCTGAGCTCCAGGGTTTCGGCGGCTTCTCGAATACGACGATCAATTTCATCCCCGGCCAGTTTCTGCTGCTTGAGGCCAAAAGCCATGTTGTCATACGCGGACATATGCGGGTAAAGCGCATAGTTCTGAAACACCATGGCAATGCCCCTGTCCTTGGGCGGCAGGGCATTGACCCGCTGGTTACCGATAAAGATGTCACCGCCGCTTACCTCCTCCAGACCGGCGATCATGCGCAGGGTGGTCGACTTGGCACAGCCCGAAGGGCCAACGAATACCATAAACTCCCCTTCGGCTATGGTGAGATCAATGCCATGTACCGCCCTGAATCCATTTGAATAGGATTTTTCCACCTTACGGAGTACTACTTCAGCCATCTGCGTTCTCACTTACACTGGGTTACATCAGGATTTCGGGCTCGAAATCAACCACCGACGCCAATACCAGGTCGGCATGGGGCTGCAGCTCTGCGGCCGTGGCCGTGCCGGTCAACACCCCCACCTTGCGGGCCCCGGCATTATGGCCAAACTCCATGTCCGAGACCGTATCACCAAACATCACGATATGGTGGGCCTTCAGGCCGCAGTGGCGACTGAAGCCGTGCAACAGGGCCGGGTCAGGCTTGGGAGAGATGTTTCCGTCGGAATAACCGACATAATCAAACAGCTCCAGCAATCCGGCCTGGCGCAGGCTGTACAGGGTTGAGTCCCGAGTATCCGCCGTCGCCACTCCCAGTTTGAAGCCCTGTTGCTTCCAGCGCGCCAGCTTGTCCCTGATGCCGGGCAGGGGCTGAATCAACAGGGGGTTTTCCGCTACCTGCCGGTTGAAGTGGGCTTTTACATCCCGAGTAAAGTCGGGCAAACCGCCCTTCAGCCGCAGCAGCCGGTGCCACACCTCGGCGGTGTCTTCCACCGGATTCGAGGCCAGCAGGCCATGGTTGTCTACGCGCTCCCCCCAAATACCAATGGCCTCGAGCAGCTGCCGCTCGGACACCTCGGGGTGAGCACGACTCTTGTCCCGATACTGCTGCAGAATATCTCTGGCCGCCCCTTGGGCGACCTTTAGCCACATACGATGAAACTCGAGCAGGGTGCCATCCTTGTCGAACAACAAACCTTTAATTTCCATTGCGCTGCATTGCCTCCATCAGCTCACCCCAGGTCGCCAGGGTGGGGGCAGAAAATTCCGGCTTTTGGCCGTTGTAGACGGGGTTGATCATGCCTTCGAAGTCACCATTGGCACGGCGTATATCCACCCGTACCCAGCCGTAACGACTCATGTCGACCTGAAATACCGTCCCGTGCGCGGTCAGTGGATAAACCTCGATGCGTCGGCCATCGGCAATACATTCGGCGTAGTATTCACACTGCGTGTCCTGCACTGCGAGCCGGTAATCGATGATCTGCTCACCCACATCCTGCCCGGGCAGCACTCGCCCTTGATTAAGGCTGAGCGTCAGCCCGCAGCGGCGTTCCATATACACATGACCCCGGCGCAGGCCGGACAGAATGCTCTCGCCGCTCAGGCCGTGAGCAAACACAAAGGTCGAGGGGTCTCCATAAATGGAGGGCTCGGTGGCATTGGGGTTTCTTTCATGGGGCTCCAGGTGGCAATCACTGCCCCCGACGCCATAAATACGCTGCCCGGCATTCCACATGGCGCTCAACACCTGCAGCGCCTGCTCGGTGGACTCCGGCGAGGTCGACCAGGTGGGGTCACAGCAGATCTCCATGGTATGCACCCGCGCCAACGGCATCGCCTGATAGTGCCAGTGCCAGGGCTTCATCATCGGATGGTTGATACTGGTACTGCCCTGCTGCTCACCGGCCAACGCCATCCCCTGCTCGATCATCGCCTCACTGTTGCAGGACGCATGGTACATGTTGAGGGTCCGCTGCGGTCCGTGCACATTGAAGTGGCCCAGGGCCGTGGTGACCTCGATGGCCGGCAGAAACAGCACCTCGTCCATGTCGGGCAGCAAGGGCTGACACATGTTGTGCTCGGTCAGAAACAGAAAATCCAGTTGCTGCCGGGCGGCAATGTCGGCCACCGCCTCCAGCCGGTTATGGCCGTCCGACAGGCTGGTGTGGGCATGCAGATCACCGCGATACCAGCCGGCACCGGCTTTTTTTACCGCGCTGTAGTCAAAGGCAATACCATGCTCGGTGGTGAGGTTGGCCACCGTGTTCAGTGGCAAGGGCGCGGGAACGCCGTCAAAATCGACCTCAACCTGATACTGCATCGGCTTGGGAGTGCGGTGCTCCCCCTCGAGGTTGTAAAGGTGCAGCTGCCAGATTCCGGCTTCAATCGGGCCGGCTATCGCCCCCAGAGACGCCGCTTCGGCGGTGATCACCAATTCCTTGCGCGGCTTCAGCCACAGTATATTGCCCCGCAGGCGCCGGCTGGGGTCATACAGATAGGTGTGTAGAAAACCCTTTTTTACCGTGGTGCCCACAATGCGAATGGCGCTCGCCCCGTCGGGGACCCGAATTTCCACTACCTCGTGACCAAACGTCAGTTCACCTGAAAAGTTCAACATATGCTCTCTTTCTCTGAATCGAATGTCAGTGCCAATCGTTCTCTGGCCGGGTCAGGAGCGATTGGCGCGGTCCAGGGCGCGCTGGGCACGCCTGGCCGCGTCCTTCAGGGCCTTTTCGGCCGGAATATTTTCAATCTGCACCTTGTCGGCCGCGATATTCAGGGCGTCCAAAATCTTGCCGTTGGTGGGATCATGAAAGTCCTTGCTGGCAATGCCTGCCTGCTTCAGGGGCACCAGCGCCTGAGGATTGTCGCGGGTGTAGGCCTGGTATGCCGCCACGCGCTCGGCACTGGCGCGAACCGGGATATAACCGGTATACATGGACCAGCGTGCCGTGTTCTCGGCACTGGTGTAAAAGCGCATAAATTCAAAGGCTCCCTGCGCCGCCTGCTCGTCGGTGCCCTTGGGCATCACAAAAATCTGGGCTCCGGCCTGAGGCGCGGCCGGGTGACTGCCCCACCCCGGCTGCATGGTTGCGGCCAGCCTGGTGAAGTCCAGATCGCCCTGATCGCCGGAAGAGCCGGTATAACCCAGGGCTCGGCCCTTCATCACATCGTCAATGGTCTTGTACCAGTACTCCCAGCCCTGGCCGCCGTAGTGAATACGCATGATGTTGTCTTCATGTATCCATTGGCGAAAGCTCTCCCACACCTCCACCCATTCGGGTGAATCGATCAGCACCGTCTTGCCATCATCGCTGATGATTTGGGCGCCGTTGGAAAAAGCCGCATCAATCATGTTGTTGTGACCCCACATCGGCTCCCAGCCATAAAAACTGGTGTTGCCATCGGTATCGCGACGGGTGACGGCGCTGGCAACCTTGGCCACTCCTTGCCAGGTGCTCAGGTCCTGCTCGGTAAAGCCGGCATCGGCCAGGACCTGGCGGTCATAGTAAAAAATCTGGGTAGTGCCGTAGGCAGGCAGGCCATAAACGGTGCCATCCGAATAAGTCACCTGCTCTCGAAAGGCGCCAAGAAAGTCACTGAAGTTAAAGTCATCGTCCAGGTAGGGTCGAACGTCTCGCACCAGCCCACGGGACGCCATGGCTTCGGCCTGGGCCGAGTCCAGCAGTACAAATTCGGGAGCGGTTTTGGAAGCCATGCCCGCCTGCAGCTTTTGATACGTTTCGGCGTAATTTCCCTGCAGGGCCGGCTTGATAACATATTCGTCCTGGCTGCCGTTAAATTCCTCGATCATTTTTGTCATTATTTCCTGCGGCTTAACACCACCGGAATACCAGAAATTAACTTCGGTTTTGGCCAGCACATTACTCGACATGCACAGCGCCGAACAAATAACCGCGAGTGACTTCAGTTTCATTTCCATTACTCCTTGACACCGTTATCGGCGATACCTGACAGAATGTGTTTTTGACAAACAATAAAAATCATCAGCAAAGGCACCACCGCAATGGTGCTGGCGGCCATGACCTGAGACCAGTTCATGCCATAATTTCCTTCCGCAATAAAATACTGGCGAATGCCGGTAGCAATCAGGTTCAGCTCCTGAGAGGTAATCACCAGACTGGGCCACATGTAACTGTTGTAATTGGTAATAAAGGTAATCAAGAACAGGGTGGCCAGGGCCGGCCGGCATTGCGGCAGCACAATGGCCCACAGAATTTTCAGCTCGCCGGCCCCGTCAATCCGTGCCGCTTCAATCAGTGACGGGTGAATTTTCAAAAACACCTGGCGCAGATAAAATACCCCGAACACACTGGCGGCATTGGATAAAATAAGTCCGGCGTGACTGTCGAGCAGCCCCATTCTGGCCAGAGTGATATAGGAAGGTATATAAGTGACCGCGCCAGGCAGCATATAGCATCCCATGACCACCACATATAACAGGGTGCGAGAACGGAATTTCAGCTGGGTAATGGCATAGGCAAACATGGCCGAGTTGATAATCACCAGCAGGGTGGTCATCAGCGCCACAAAAAAGCTGTTGAAAATATACTGGCCAAAGGGAGCGCCCTGAAAGGTATCCACAAAGTTGTGCCACTGAAGGCTTTCGGGCAACAGGTTCAAGGGGTTGCTGAAGATCTCGTCGTTGCTTTTCATTGAGCCCGACAGCATCCAGAGAAAGGGAAACACCATGATAAGGCCAGCCAGCCCGAGAAAGGCGTGTCTGACCAGTGGCGTCAGGCGAGCCGTGTTCACCCGCTGCCGGCGCGCCGGCCTGAGTGCAGCCGCATGCCTTATTTCGGTGTGCCGAGTACCGGCGTGAATATGCGTCATGGTCGCACCCGCTGCTGCTTGACTGTTCATGTCGGTGTCCTTTGCTCTAAGCCGTTGATTGCCATGGTGGGTGTAAATGCCGTCAGTAATACACCCAGCGCTTGCCCATCATGGTATTGATAAGGGTCAGCACGCCGGTGATCAGCAGAATAATGACCGAGCAGGCGGCGGCGGGCCCCATTTCGTATTGCTCAAAGGCCTGTTGGTAAAAGAGGTACAACAGGGTTCGCGTGCTGCCACTGGGGCCACCCTGGGTCATGATTTGAAACTGATCAAATGCCTGCACGGCGGTAATCATGTTGACGATAATCAAAAAGAAGGTAGTCGGTGAAATCAGTGGCAAAGTCAGCCTGGTAAACCGGGTCCAGGCACTGCATCCGTCAATTTGCGAGGCCTCATAAAGCGATGCCGGAATCTTGTTGAGTGCACTGATATAGAACAGCATGGTCCAGCCGACAGCCTGCCATACGGTGACCACCATGACTGCAAACATGGCGCCGGCTCCGGTTTCAAACCAGGGGATTGAAGAAAAGCCCAGCTCGTTCAATAACAGATTGGCCAGTCCGGCCTTGGATTCAAAAACCCAGGTCCAGACAATGGATACCGCCACCGTAGGGGTAATCCAGGGAGAAAAAATAATGGCCCGGTAATACCGGCTGCCCCTGAATTCTTTTCGTAGCAACAGGGCAAAGGCCAGCCCCAACACCACTGTGGGTATAACCACTCCCAGAGCAAAGACAAAGGTATTGGTCAGGGCCTGAAGAAAGTCATCGTCGGTCAGCATGTATTCGTAATTGTCGAGACCGACATAGTTGTACTCAGGGGATATATAATCCCAGTCGGTAAAACTGATATACACACTGGAGCCAAAGGGCAGCAGCCAGAAGGCCAGCAAGGGCAACAAAAGCGGTAATACAAACAGCAATACCTTGAATTTTTCCAGTACCGTCGGGAAATGTATCTTCATCTGAAGCGCCACTCTGTTGGTCAGTCAGGGGAAGAATAAGGGGGGTTCGTGACACCCGTATTAAGCAAATCAACACAATTTCCCCGCAAACTCATAAGGCAAGCTTATGATCACCATTTGGGCCCTTAACACTCCACCGCCCTGTGCTGACAAATGACCGGGAAAGCGGCCGTTATTTGATAAGTGCCTTTTCGGCCGGTTCAGGCCCGGACCCCGCGTAACGGTATTGCTGATGCATCCAGTCGCAAAAATAACTGACCTTGGCCGAGCGATGCTGCCGAGTAATCATGAAGTGGCTTGACTCGGACAGCATGCTTCCTTCCAGGGCCGTCACCACCCTGCCCTCGGACAACCACTCTTGTGCCACCAGCGAGCGCACCAACATCAGTCCTACGTCCTGCCTGACCGCTTCAAGGCCATGCAGTGAATTGCTGATTTCCAGCCGCACATCGGGCAGCACGGGGGCATAACGGTTATGACTCAGCCACTGTAGCCAGCCTTCCTGATAACCCTTTACCTGAATGGCCGGTAAGCCGGAGATATTCCCCTCGGCCAGCTCCTTGCCGAATTGCCGCCTGAACGCCGGGCTGCACACCATCAGCCAGTGCTCCTGAAACAGGCGTTCGGTGCGGGTGTGCTCGGCTTCGGTGACCCCATTGGTGATTTCGATGTCCGCATCACGGCAGGGCTCCGAAGACGGCCAGTCCACCAGGGTTAGATCCAGCCGAATAAAGGGAAAGCGGTTATAAAAATCATTCAGCCTGGGAAGCAGCCAGCTGTGACCGATGGAATGGTTAACCTTGATGCGCAGCACATCGGACTGCTGCCCGCCAAACAGGATCTGGGTTTGCAGCTTGAGGTGCTGCAACGAACCGGTGACCACCGGCAGGTATTGCCGGGCCACCTGGGTCAGGGTAACGCCGCGCTGGCTGCGTTCAAACAGGGTACAGCCCAGAAATTGTTCCAGGCCCTTGAGTTGCTGGCTGACCGCCGCCTGGGACACGCCCAGCTCCCGGGCCGCCGCACCAATGGAGTGCAATCGCGCCACCGCCTCAAAAGCCACCAGGGCGCGTAATGGGGGAAGCATCTGTCTGCCTTTTAATCACAAAACCGAGGCACAGAGGGTGGAACAGTAATATGGCAGCGACATGACACCCGCGGAAAAAGAGTGTGGCAGTAACAACACCCATACGGGATAACTACCCAAAATGGAGCCTGGCCCCGGCGAGCAGACACAAAAAAGGCGCCGAAGCGCCTTTTTTCGACCAAAAGGCCGGCTTAGTGGTGATGACCGCAGCAGCCGCCACCGTGGTCGTGGTCATGGTCGTGATCGTGCTCACCGTGTACATGGCCGTGGGCCAGCTCTTCCTCGGTGGCTTCGCGCACTTCGCGCACCACGCCCTTGAAGGACAGGGTCATGCCCGCCAGCGGATGGTTGCCGTCCACCTTCACGTATTCCTCGGCCACTTCCAGAATGGTCACCGGGCGAGGACCTTCATCGGTCTCGGCCACAAAGGTGTCGCCTTCGCCCACTTCCATGCCGTCGAACAGCTCGCCGGGCACCGACTGCACCAGCGCATCGTCGTAGTCGCCATAAGCCTGATCCGGGCTCAGGGTTACGTCGAAGTCTTCGCCAACCGCTTTGCCGTTGAGTTCGACTTCAAGGCCGCTGACCAGAAAGCCGGTACCGTGCAGGTATTGCAGCGGTTGCTTGTTGACGGTGGAGTCCAGGATTTCGCCATCGGCGTTGGTCACGGTGAAGTCCAGTGTTACCACTGCATTGTCGGATACTTTCATGGGATTGGCCCTGCTTAAAAATGGTGACTCATAGAATACATGATGGACGGGCGGGATGAAACGCGAGGCCGGCACAATAAAAATGGCCCCGAGGGGCCATTTGGCGGCAGAATTCAAGGAAACACAGGGAATGAAACTTGCGCTCTGCCGAAGGCCAGTCTATCCCGAAAGCCTTCACTCACCAAGCCATTGCCGGCCGGTCGGCCGAAAAGCATACAAAATGCAGGGGTAATGGCGTCACTCGGGCCTGAATACGCCGATAACGTCGCCCCCGGCGGCCGATTCCACTTTTTCCTCGGCCTGGCTTTGATGATGGCCACAGTGCACACACTCGACCTTCTCGACACCATGCTCCATATACAGCATCATGGTGTCTGCCGACTGACATTTCGGGCAGACGGCACCGGCGATAAACCGCTTTCTACGACGGGTTTCCATTGAAGGGGATCCTGAACTGTTCATCATTTTTAAAATTCTCCGCCAAAAACGAACCAACCACAATGACCGCCAGCGCCCATTACAGCATTCATCATCAGCTTTTCGATCTTCCTCACTTAACCCCCGGCAAGCGCCGCCGCCATATCAAGGGAGTGCTGTTGCTGGTACACCGAGGCTCGGGGCTGCTGCAGCTCGGTCGTCAGCATTTTCCGCTGACCACAGGAGAAGCCGCCTTTCTGCCCGCCGATACCCTGTTCGCCTGGCACGCTCTGGCGGGCAGCCGGGTCAGCCAGATTGAGCTCTCCTGCCGGCTGGCCCAACCCGAACAGGCCGGTCGAATTCAACCCACGGCCTTGCTGGCGGCCCTGGCCGGCAAGCTGGCAGAATGGCCCAGTGAAAAAACCTGGCAGGGCCCTTATGGCCGCCTGTGCCGGGCCCTGTATGACGAGCTGCCGGCCCAAAACCTGCTGCCGTTCGAGTCGATGAACCCGCTTGCGGCACGCGCCTTTGCCGATCCCGCCGGCCTGGCCCTGCATAACGACGAGCAGCAGGCCTTCAGAAAGCGGTTTGGCTGTGATCTGACGAGCTGGCAGCGGCAACTGGCCTTGCTGCACATGCTGCGGGAGCTGCCCAGGGCCGGGGATCCCGACGCCCTGGCCAGGGCCCACGGTTTTACCTCCTTTCCCCAGTTCGAGCAGGATTGCCGCCACTGGCTGGGAAGCCCCTGTCATACCGGGGGCAAAACCGGCTAAAATACGGCTTTTGCACTTTTCCGGGTTTCTATGATCACCCTCAGCCAGATTGAATTGCTTCGGGGCGGCCGCCCCCTGTTGAAAGACGCCAGCGCCACCATTCACGGCGGCCAGAAGGTCGGCCTGGTGGGCAAGAACGGCTGCGGCAAGTCCACCCTGTTTTCCCTGCTCAAGGGCGAGCTCACCATCGACAGCGGCCAGTTCGGCCTGCCCGCCGACTGGCAGCTGGCCAGCGTGGCTCAGGAGACCCCGGCGCTGGACTGCTCCGCCCTCGACTATGTGATCGACGGCGATCGGGAATACCGCCGGCTGTGCCGGGAGCTGGAAGCCGCCGAGGCCCGTCACGACGGCATTGCCATTGCCGAGCTACACGGCCGGCTAGAGACCCATGGTGGCTACCACATTCACGCCCGGGCCGCGGCCCTGCTGCACGGCTTAGGGTTCGCCAATGAGGCCCACGGCCGGCCGGTGAGCGATTTTTCCGGTGGCTGGCGCATGCGCCTTAACCTGGCCCAGGCGCTGATCTGCCGCTCAGATCTGCTGCTGCTCGATGAACCCACCAACCACCTGGATCTGGATGCGGTGATCTGGCTGGAGCGCTGGCTGAAAAGCTATGACGGCACCCTGATCCTGATCTCCCACGATCGGGACTTTCTCGACGCCGTGGTCGGACGCATCATTCATATCGAAAACAGCACCCTTAACGAATATACCGGCAACTATTCCGACTTTGAGCGCATGCGTGCCGAACAACTGGCGCTGCAGCAATCGCTGTATGAGAAACAGCAGCGGGCGCTGAGCCATATGCAAAGCTATGTGGACCGGTTTCGCTACAAGGCCAGCAAGGCCAAACAGGCCCAGAGCCGGCTCAAGGCCATGGAAAAGATGGAGCGCATTCTGCCCGCCCATGTCGATTCGCCGTTCAGCTTCGGCTTTCGCCCGCCGGCCAGCCTGCCGGTGCCGCTCATTGCCATGGAGAAGCTGGCCGCCGGCTACGGCGACAAGGAAATCCTGTCCAACATCAAGCTCAATCTGGTGCCCGGCTCGCGCATCGGCCTGCTGGGGCGCAACGGCGCCGGCAAGTCCACCTTTATCAAGCTGCTGGCGGGCGAACTGACGCCGCTGTCGGGCAAGCTGGAAGCCAGCAAGGGGGTGGCCCTGGGTTACTTCGCCCAGCATCAGCTGGAAAGCCTGCACCCGCAGGAATCGGCGCTCACCCACCTGGCCCGGCTCGATCCCAAGGCCACCGAGCAGAGCCTGCGGGATTACCTGGGGGGGTTCGACTTTCACGGTGACAAGGTCAAAGAAGCCGTTGGCCCCTTCTCCGGCGGCGAAAAGGCCCGGCTGGTACTGGCGCTGATCGTCTATCAGAAGCCCAATCTGCTACTGCTCGACGAACCCACCAACCACCTGGATCTGGACATGCGCGAGGCCCTCACCCTGGCGCTGCAGGCCTTTGAAGGGGCCATGGTGATCGTGTCCCACGACCGCCACTTGCTGCGCGCCACCACCGACGAGTTCTATCTGGTCGACAGCGGCCGGGTACAGTCCTTTGACGGCGATCTCGACGACTACCACCAGTGGCTGACCGAGCAGGACAAGGCCGAGCAACCCGCCGACATGCCCGCTGCCGGGGACAACTCGGCCCAGGCGCGCAAGGCGGAAAAACGCCGTCAGGCCGAGTTGCGCCAGCAGACCCAGCCGCTGCGCAAGGCCATCACCAAACTGGAAAAGGACATGGAGCGCTGCCAGCAGCGGCTGGCCGAGATCGAACAGCAGCTGGCCGACCCCGATATTTACGCGGCGGAGCACAAGGCCAGGCTGCAACAGCTGTTAAAAGATCAAAGCCCGCTGCAACAGCAACTGGCCGACGTGGAAATGGAATGGCTGGAGCTGCAGGAGCAGCTGGAAGACCTGGAGCAGTCATGATCAGCGCCGATGAACTGTGGCACTTCGGCGAGCAGCACTACGGCCGCCCCGGGGTGGCCACCGCCTGCCTTCAACTGCAGGATGAGCACAGTGCCAACGTCAACCTGTTGCTGTTGCTGTTGCTGCTGGAAGAGCGAGGGCAGAGCGTCGATGTCGCCCCCTTTTTGCCGGTGCTGGCCGCTCGCCGGGGCATGTTCAGTCACTGGCGCAACCTGCGCCGCCGGCTCAAACCCGGACTCAATGCCGATGACTACGCCCAGTTGCTGCAACACGAGCTGGAGCTGGAACGCTGGCAGCAGCAAGAGCTGCTGAACGTGCTGGCCGACCAGCCCCCGCGCCCGGGCAGCGGTGCCCTGCTCGATTACCTCAATGTGCTGCAGGTGGCCGATGCGCCGCTGTGGCAGCTAAAACTCGCCGGTTAAGAGAAATTACCATGCTTAGTTATCGTCACGCCTTCCACGCCGGCAACCACGCCGATGTGCTCAAACACGCGGTGCAGGCCTTTATTCTTGAGTCGCTGTGCGCCAAGGACAAGGGCTACAGCTATATCGACACCCATTCCGGTGCCGGCGGCTATGCCCTGAGCCACGAGTGGACCCAGAAAAAGGCGGAATACGCCGGCGGCATTGCCCGGCTGTGGAACGAACCGAAAAAGTGGCCGCAACTGGCCGGCTACTTCGACGCCATTCACGCCATGAACTCAAGTGAGTCGCTGGAGAATTACCCGGGCTCTCCCCTGGTGGCGGCCCATTTTCAGCGCCCTCAGGACAGACTCACCCTGATGGAACTGCACCACAACGAGGTGGAGCTGCTGCGCCAGAACCTGGGCCGGGACGGCGTCGCCATTCATCACAGAGACGGCTTTGAAGGCCTGGTGGGCCTGCTGCCACCCACGCCCAAACGAGGCCTGGTGCTGATTGATCCGCCCTATGAACTGAAGGAAGACTACCGGCGGGTGGCCGATACCCTCAAAAAGGCCCACAAGCGCTGGCCCATCGGCATTTACGCCATCTGGTATCCGTTGCTGGCCAAGGCCGTGGATCGCAGCGAAGGGCTGAAAACCGCGCTGGCCAACCTTGGCTTTGAGCAGGCACTGTGCGCCGAGCTGAGCGTACAGGCCCAGGCCGACGACTTTGGCATGCACGGCTCCGGCATGATAGTGCTCAATCCGCCCTGGAAACTGGATGAAAAACTCGCCGAACTGCTGCCCGCGCTGAGCCAGGCCCTGGCCCAGGACAACCAGGCCGGCTTTACCCTGGAATGGCTAAAATAAACTAATCGTTTGCGAAGCAGTGCACTACCGTCGGTCAAAGCGCACTGCTTCTCCGGCACGCTGTAAATACACCCATGTACGCTCCGTCGCGTCATCCCTGACGCGAAGGGCACGGCGAAGCAGACACCCTTTGCCTTCCTTAGCACGCTCGGCGTTCACTGCATACAGACCACGCTGATGCTTCGAGAGCTCAGAACTCAGCAGGCGGCCCTGTCCCAGTCCCTGCTCCCCAATCCCTATTCCCGGCTTTCCAGCGCTTCCTGCTTCAGCCATTCACGCACCATGGTAATGTCATTGAGGCGTGAAGAGTCGGGCCGCCAGACCAGGTAGTAGCGATGTTTGGGCGTGAGCTCGGTGGCAAAGGGACGGCACAGCCGGCCCTGGCGCAGCAAATCCGCCACCAGCACCGAACGGCTGAGCGCCACCCCCTGCCCCGCCAGCACCATCTCCAGTCCCAAGTTGCCGTCGTCCACAGTGAGCTGACGGCATTGGGGCAAAATGTGCTCATTACCGCTCAGGGCCAGCCAGTTGGCCCAGCTCACACCGGCGTATTCGGGGCCAGCCACCAGGGGCAGGCTGATCAAGTCCGCCACCCGTTGCAGGCGGGTCGCCAGCGCCGGGGCGCACACCGGAAAAGCGGTGTCGCTCATCAGCAGTTCACTGTGCAACCCGGGGTAATGTCCTTCGCCGTAACGAATGGCCAGATCCACCTCACCGGCGGCAAAATCGGCCAGTTGCTGGCTGGGTTGCAAGCGCAGTTCGAGTTGGGGGTGGGTTTCGGTAAAACGCCATAATCTGGGCATCAGCCAGCGCGCGGCCAGGGATGGCAACACGCTGACCTGCAGCGGTCCGGCAGCGGGGTGCGCCAATCGATCCAGGCCGCGCTCCAGAATGGCCAGGCCCTGCTCGGCAAAGGGCAGCAGTACCTGGCCCTCGGTGGTGAGCATCATACCGCTACCCCGGCGCACAAACAGCCGGCAACCAAGGGACGCTTCAAGATTGCGGATTTGCTGACTGACCGCGGCCTGGGTCACGCACAGCTCACTGGCGGCGGCGGAGTAACTGCCGTGGCGGGCCGCCACGGCAAACACCCTTAACCCGCTTAGCCGGCGGTTGGTGACAAGCCGGGGGTTCAGCACTCAGCCCTTGTTCAGCACCGGCCGGGCATACATGGCCAGCACCCGCTCGCGCAGCTCGGTCGGCACCAAATTCATGTGCCGCTCAAAGGCCTGCCGAGTACCGGAGTCCACTTCCGCGGTCTGCCCCGCCGCCAGCAGGTTACTGGGGAACAGGTGATAATTGGCGTGAATTTCCCGATCCAACGCCTGCGCCAGCTCGTCGGCGTTGTCAAAGTCACCGCCGAGGGGCCGGCCAAAGGCCACATGCACTCGACCCTTCTGGCCGGTAATGCCCTGCACTATGCTTTGAATGTCCTCGAACTCGCTTTTTTCATAGCGGCCGACCGTTTCCTTGGCGTGCAGCTCCCGGGCCTTGGCCACGTCACCGGGATCGTATTCGTAGGAGATGGACACCGGCACCAGGTTGAGGCTGCGAATGTAGTCGCTGAAGGGAATTTTCTGCCGCTTGCCTTCCATGTAGAACATCTTGAGGATGGCCGGATCCGTCTTGTCGTCCCCGTCCTTGGCCCGGCCTTCCTTCTGGGCGATCCAGATGGAATGACCATCGTCGAGGGAATGCCGCAAGTAGGCGGACAGCTCGCCAAAGGCCTTCATCATTTCCCGCGGGCCCTTGGCGGAGCGCTTGACGATAAAGCTCTTGTTAAGCTTCATCAGCTCGGTGGAGCAGGGCTTGCGCAGCAGGTTGTCGCCGATGGCAATGCGCACCGTGTCCATGTCGTGGGTATACAGGCCCCAGTTGACAAAGGCCGGGTCGAGGGCGATGTCCCTGTGGTTGGAGATAAACAGGTAGCCGGTGCCGGGCTGCAGGTGTTCCAGTCCGGAATAGGTCACACCCGCCGTGGTGCTGGAAATCATCTTTTCCATGAATTTGGCCACTTCCAGCTGCACCTGGTGCACACTGGTCACATGGCGCCAGCGCCAGCCCAGATACAGCCGGATCAGCCGCTTGACCAGGCCGCCGCCCAGGCGAGACAGGCAGGCAAAACGATAGTGTGCGATGGCGCCGATAAATTCGTCGTCGGCAATCAGCCGCTCAATGGCGCCGGCGACTTCGTCATCCCGGTAAGGACGAATATCTTTAAATAAATCTGTGTCAGAAACCATGAAAGCCTTGGATCGAGGACAAAAAACCGGCCAGATTTTACACCCTTTACGCCCAAACTCTAACGATTAACCGAAAATCAGTACCAGATCATGGCCACGCAGGCGGCGGTGAGTGCGCCCATGGCACGGTTGAAGCGGCGCCAGTCGGCCTCGGTGCGCAGCCAGCGCCGCACCCGCATGCCCAGCAGGGCCCACAGGTGGCCGGTCACCATGCCAAAGAACAGAAACACCCCCAGCACCGCCAGGGCCGACGGCCAGTAATGCTCTCCGGCCAGGGTAAAGCCGCTGATGGCGGAAATGGCCATCAGCCAGGATTTGGGGTTGAGAAACTGAAACAGCGCGCCCTGACCCCAGCTCATGCTGCGCTCGCCGGCGTCGGGCGCCGACGCCATGGCGATACGCCAGGCCAGCCATAGCAGGTAGGCACTGCCCGCCAGCTTCAGCGCCCACTGCAGCGCCGGCCACAGTTCAAACAGCCGCCCCAGCCCGAGCGCGGTCAGCAGCAGCAGGCCCTGCAATCCCAGCATGATGCCCAACAGCAAGCGCAGGCTGGCGATGTAACCAAAACGGCTGCCGGCACTGGCCAGCAGCAGGTTGTTGGGGCCGGGCGTGCCGCAGGCCGCCAGGGCAAAGCCGGCCACCGGGCCAAGCAGGGCGATATCCATGTTACCGTGTCACCATAGGAAATAAGCACCTCTGTTTTACTCGATTTTATTTTCAACGCCCAGTATTTTATTCGGCAGCGGCCCCCCGATCGCCGCCTTCAATCACCAGCACAGGACACCATGATTCGCTCCAGCCAATTCCAATCTCCCTGGTGGGCCCGCAATCCGCACCTGCAGACCATACTGGCCCGCGCCCTGCACCGCTCTCGCCAGCACTGCCAGGGCGAGCGTCTGGAGCTGCCCGACGGCGATTTTGTCGATCTGGCCTGGGCCACGCCCGAGCTGGACGGCTCATCTCCGCTGGTGGTGCTGTTTCACGGCCTGGAAGGCTGCGTGCAGTCTCATTATGTGCAGGGCATGATGGCGGCGCTGCACGCGCGCGGCTGGCAACCGGTGCTGATGCATTTCCGCGGCTGCAGTGGCGAACCCAACCGGCTACTGCGGGCCTACCATTCCGGTGAAACCGAAGACCCGGCCTTTGTGCTCGACACCCTGCGCCGGCGCTTTCCCGGCCGGCCCATGGCCGCCATCGGCTATTCCCTGGGTGGCAACATGCTGATCAACTACCTGGCCCGGCACCGCCGCAACCCGCTGTCTGCCGCCGTGGTGGTGTCGGCGCCCCTGCAACTGGCGGCCTGTGCCGACCGCATTGACCGGGGGCTGTCGCGGCTGTATCAGCGCTATCTGCTGGGCCGCATGAAACACAACTGGCGCCGGCGTCTGGCCCGCCACCCCGACGCCGCCTTTCGGCCCGACGTGGGCGCCATCGCCAGCCTGCGGGAGTTTGATGAGCGCATTACCGCGCCCCTGCACGGCTTTGCCGGTGCCGACGATTACTACCATCGCTGCTCCGGCCTGCCCAGGCTGGCCGACATCGTAACCCCAACCCTGGTGCTGCACGCCGCCGACGATCCCTTTATGACCGAGGCGGTCATTCCCGAAGCGGACGTCCTGCCCCCGGCCATTACCTATGAACTCAGCCGCCACGGCGGCCATGTGGGCTTTATGCAGGGTGCGCCCTGGCGGCCGCGTTACTGGCTGGAACAACGGATTCCGGACTGGCTGGGCGGGCACTGGCCCCCAACACAGGAAAACGCATGATTATTCCCTTTCGTGATTTGCCCGAAGACACCCTGAACAATTTGATCGAGCACTTTGTACTGCAGGAAGGCACCGAATACGGCGAGCAGGACGTCAGCCTTGAACAAAAAGTATTCGAGGTAAAACAGCAACTTGAGCGGGGCGAGGCGGTCATCGTGTTCAGTGAACTGCACGAAACCGTGAACATAGTGCCCGCCGACCGCTTTGGTCACAAACCTTGACCTGAGCCCGACGCCCTGCGTATAAACACTCACAGTTTCAACAATTTTAAGGTTCGTCATGTCCGCCAAGCACCCCATCATAGCGGTGACCGGCTCTTCGGGTGCCGGCACATCGACCTCCACCGACGTGTTCCAGTCCATGTTTGCCCAGCTCGGGGTCAAGGCCGCCGTGCTCGAGGGGGACAGCTTTCACCGTTACACTCGGCCGGAGATGGACGTGGCCATTCGCCGGGCTCGGGAGCAGGGCCGGCACATCAGCTATTTCGGCCCCGAGGCCAACGACTTCGAGCTGCTGGAGCAGTTCTTCAAGGAATATGGCGACACCGGCTCCGGTCAGTTCCGCCGCTATCTGCATACCTTTGACGAGGCGGTGCCCTTTAACCAGATGCCGGGCACCTTTACCCCCTGGCAGCAGCTGCCCGACGACACCAACCTGCTGTTTTATGAAGGCCTGCACGGCGGCGTGGTGACCGACGATCACAACGTAGCCCAGCATGTGGACCTGCTGGTGGGCATGGTGCCCATCGTCAACCTGGAGTGGATTCAGAAGCTCATTCGCGACACCGCCGAGCGCGGCCATTCCCGGGAGGCGGTCACCGACTCCATCGTGCGCTCAATGGAAGACTACATCAACTTCATTACCCCGCAGTTTTCCCGCACCCATATCAACTTTCAGCGGGTGCCCACGGTGGACACGTCAAACCCGTTCAGCGCCAAGATCATTCCCAGCCTGGATGAAAGCATGATGGTGATTCGCTTTCGCGGCATCAAAAACGTGGACTTTCCCTATTTGCTGGCGATGATCGACGGCTCCTTTATGTCCCGGCGCAATACCATAGTGGTGCCCGGCGGCAAAATGGGCTTTGCCATGGAGCTGATTTTACGGCCCATGCTGGAGCAATTGCTGGAGACCGGCAAAATTCGCTGAGTGCGCCCCGCGCCAGTCCAAAAGCAAAATGCCGGAGATATTCCGGCATTTTTAATGGGCGGGAGCCAATACAGTGAACTCAGGCTTCGCGAATTTCGTAAGACGAGGTAATGGTCACGGCCTTTTCCAGCATCTTGATCACCGAGCAGTATTTTTCCATCGACAATGACACCGCTCGTTCCACCTGCTTTTCCGACAGCTCGCGGCCGGTCACCACGAAATTAAGGTGAATGGAGGTAAAGACACGAGGCGGGTTTTCCGCCCGCTCGGCGCTAAGCTCTGCCTCGCAGCCGGTAATGGCCTGACGGCTTTTTTCCAGGATCATGACCACATCGATGGCACTGCAACCGCCGGCGCCCAGCAGCACTGCTTCCATGGGGCTGGCGCCCTGGCCCGGATTGGTGCCGTCCAGAATCATTTTGTGGCCGGACTCGGATACGCCCTCAAAGCACAGGTCCTGCAACCAGCTGATCTTGGCTTTCATAATTATCTCCTCCTGAAAAAGCGCATAGTAGCCTATTGCCCCGACGGGATAAAAGCGGCCCGGCTCTTGATGAAGGCTGCCAAGCCTTTTATGCTAGCCGCTCACCCACGCAACTAGGTATAAGGCCAGGCCGCAAGGACCGGGCCGACTCGAGAGGAAGACGCATGGTTATCGGCAAGCCCCAAAGTGACCCGACCCTGGAATGGTTTTTGTCACATTGCCATATTCACAAGTATCCGGCCAAGAGCTCATTGATCCACGCGGGCGAAAAGGCGGAAACCCTTTATTACATCGTCAAGGGCTCGGTCGCCGTGCTGATCAAGGATGAAGATGGCAAGGAAATGATACTGTCTTACCTGAACCAGGGTGATTTCATCGGCGAATTGGGTCTGTTTGAAGAGACCGAAAACCCGGTGCGTACCGCCTGGGTTCGAGCCAAGTCTCCCTGTGAAGTGGCCGAGATTTCCTACAAGAAGTTTCGCCAGCTGATCCAGGTGAACCCGGAGATCCTGATGCGGCTGTCGGCCCAGATGGCCACCCGGCTGCAGACCACCAGTCAGAAGGTGGGCGATCTGGCCTTCCTGGACGTGACCGGCCGCATTGCCGAAACCCTGCTCAACCTGGCTCGCCAGCCCGATGCCATGACCCACCCCGACGGCATGCAGATCAAGATCACCCGCCAGGAGATCGGCCAGATCGTGGGCTGCTCCCGGGAAACCGTGGGCCGCATACTGAAAATGCTGGAAGAGCAGAACCTGATCACCGCCCACGGCAAGACCATAGTGGTGTTCGGCACCCGCTGAGCATTCAAGCCGTTTGTTGCAACGCCACCATAACGGTGGCGTTTTTGTTTTTTATTACGAGGAAACACCATGTCGAGCCGAGTCTATTGCATTGCCGCCTTTCAGCCCAAGCCGGGCAAGGAGCGGGAACTGTTTCGTGTATTGCAGGCGCTTGAAGCCGACACCCTGCGTGAAGATGGCTGCATTCAGTATCGAGTGACCCGCCGGCTCGACAGCCCCTTTGCCGGCGGCAGCAGTTTTCCGCTGGTGTTCAACGAGATCTGGGCCGATATGGCGAGCTTTGAAGCCCACTGCCAGCGCAGTGGCATTCAGGCATTTTTTGAGGCCCACTGCGTCAGCCCCGACGGCCTGGTGGCCGAGCACAATGTGTGCATCTACACCGACGAGCCGGAAGACTTTGACGCCCCGCGTTTTTGAATGAGCACTGACGTCGCCGGTAAACATTGCCTGCCCCAACACACCTGACTCATCAGACATAAAAATGCCGGGAAACTCCCGGCATCTAGCAAACGGCTTGTGTTGAGGCCCGTCCCTTTGTTCGACTGACGCCGGGCTTAATCCACCAGGCCGTAGTCGTCGCGCAGAATGGCGATAATGTCGGCCTTGGGATTGTCGGAAAGTTCCAGTTTTCGGCCGGTGATTTTCTCGGCGATACCCACATAGGTGCTGGAGATTTTCATCAGCACGTCCACCGGCAGGGCGTTGTCACGGGCCAGGGCCTCACGCTCGGGCATGCGCTCCTTGTTGAGCAAAATGTCCGGGTCGGGGAAATGCTTGAGCAGCAACTGACGGAAGTCCTCTTTCGAGTTTTCCACAATGCGCCCTTCCCGGTAGGCCGGACCATCCCAGATGCGGGACGAGTCGGGAGTGCCCACCTCGTCCATGTAGATCAGCTTTTCATTGCCCTCGTCATCGGTGACGTAACCAAACTCGAACTTGGTATCCACAAACACCTGATCGATCTTGGCAAGCTCCTGGCTTATCACCTCAAAACCTTCCTTCAGCAGACGCTCATAGCGGGCGATGTCGTCCTGGCTTTTAAAGTTAAAGGCGGCGAAGTTGTCTTCAATATTTTGCCGGGTGATGTTGACGTCGTCCGCTTCCGGCACCCCGGGAATACCCTTGAGAATGCCCTTGGTGGACGGGGTCATCAGCAGCTCGGGCAGCTTCTGATCCTTTTTCAGGCCCTCGGGCAGGCGAATGCCGCAGAACTCCCGCTCGCCCTTTTCATAGCTGCGCCACATGGAGCCGGTGATGTACTGGCGGCAGATGGCCTCGATTTTCACCGGCGTGGCCTTTTGCACGATCCACACAAAGGGATGGGGAATATCGAGAATGTGGCTGTCGGCCAATCCCTGCTCCCTGAACAGACGAAACCAGTGATTGGAGATGGCGTTGAGCGCCGCGCCCTTACCGGGCACACCGTTCAGGCCCTCTTCGCCATGCCAGATGCAGTCAAAGGCGGAGATGCGATCGCTGATCACCATGATCGCCAGGGGGGCATCGGGGGCCACCTTATAGCCTTTTTCCCGAATCAGCCGGCGGCTGTCTTCTTCGGTCAGCCAGTAAACGGAGCGCACCTTGCCGCTGTGCACCGGCTGGCGGGTTCGAATGGGAAGATCGTTGTTAACGGCCAAAACCTTGTCTGCGAGGCTCATCACTTGTGTCCTGTGTGTGGAGTATTGAAGCGTCGCTGCCCACCGGCCCGGCGTTGTTGTGGAGTTATTAAGAGGGACGGCGCCAACAGCGCCGCCATTCTACCAGATGTGGGAAACCGGCAATAGCCGCGCCAGCAGCTCGCTCAGCCCGGGTTGTGCCGGCGCCAGCCACCAGCTACCGGCCAGCAGCGCCAGCAACAGCAGGTTGGGCAGCGGCGCCGGCCACTCAATGAGTTTGAGCGCGGTGCCGAATGACTTCTTGATGCGCCGCCCTTCCAGATCAATGCTGTACAGCTCATCCAGCAGCAGGTGAATGCAGGCACCGAGAAACACAAACAAGCCGGTAAGCCAGGCCATGTCAGCGTCAAGCCCGAACAGCCGCTCCCCCAGCACCACGGTCACCAGGCCAAACACCCCGTTGGCCAGCAGGGAATGCAGGCTGGCCCGGTGCACGGTAAAACGGGCGAAGGCCCAGCACAGCGGGTAGCGCACCAGTGCATAGCCCACCGCCCCCAGCACCAGGGTGTCGACCAACGACAGGTGCTGCTGACCAAACAGCAGCGCCAGCATAGCCGCCAGGCCGCCGAACAGCCGAAAGACAATGTCCAGCGACCGGGAAGAGTCCGAGTCCATGTCCGGCAATATGCCCCCCAGACTGCCCGCCAGCCACAACAGCGCGCCTTCGGCCGGGTTGGCCTCACCGGCCCACACCATGCCTGCGGCCAGCAGGCCGCTGACCGCACTCGCCACCTGAATATGGGTTCTGAAATTCGCCATCGACCACATTACCCCGGCGTCATAAAAGAGGCCGAGTCTAGCACGAGGGTACTGGACAAAAAAACAGGGGCTGCCTTGGCAGCCCCTGTGGTGGTGCAATCATGCGACCAGATTGGTCCGGCTCAGAAGCTGAGCTGGCCTTCCAGCACATAGGTACGGCCGGGCATGGGCACTCGGCCAATCGGGCTGACGTCGGCGCCGCGGAAGTAGGCGTCGTCGTCCAGCAGATTATTCACCCCCAGGCCCACATTCAGGGTCATGTCATTACCCAGAGGAATATCCCGGCCCAGGCGAGTGTTAACCAGGGTGTAGGCCGGCAGCTTGCCGGCACTGCCATTGGGCGTTTCCTCAACGGTATTCTCGGGATCGCTGAAACTGCTGGAGGCGTACAGGGCGGTGGCGCTGGCGGTCCACAGGCCGGTGCGATAAACGGCGTCGGCGCTAACGTGATGACGGGGCGCGTTGGGCAAATCATTGCCAGCAAAGCTGGAACTGCTGTCGCTCAATTGCTCAGTATCAAGGAAGGTATAAGTCAGCCCCAGATCCACATCGGTGGTCGGCGACCAACGGCTTTCCAGCTCGATACCCTGCTGGCGGGTTTCACCCAGATTTTCATAACGGTCTGTGTTTCTGTTGTGTTGGATCTGATCCTCGTAGTCGATGCGGAACAGGGTGGCGGTGGTCTGCAGGTTGCTGTAAGGCTGCCAGCGGGCGCCCAGCTCGTAGTTCCAGGCGGTTTCATTATCAAATTCACCTTCCCTTACTACCTGAGCGGTCTGCACCGGCACCAGGGAGCGCTGGGCGTTGGCGAACAGGAACACCTTATCGGTGGCCTGCAGGCCCACGGTCAAACCGGGCAGCCAAGCGCTAACATTATTACTGTCGGTTAAGTTGCTACCCGCTTTTTCATCTACCCAGTCAGTACGTACTTCTTCATAACGAATGCCCGGGGTAATGGACAGGCGATCATCCAGCAGGCTGATAGTATCGCTGACATAAGCGGCGTAGGCGTTGGTGGCAAAGTCCCAATCACGCAATTCATCGTTATAGTTGCCGTCGGCCAGGGTCAGGCGATTGATGTCGAATTCCACCTCTTCACGCACATAGCGGCCGCCCAGCATAATGGTATGGTTGCCCAGCTGTTTGGTGATGCGCGGCTCGGTGCCGTACACGTGGAAGATACGCGGGGTGTCGTTCACGTTGCTGGCTGCGCCCTCTGGATCAGCCCAGTGAGATGCACTCGAGCTCTGGCTGTAATAGAAAGTTCGATCCGCTTTGTGGGCAAAATTGCGCCACTGGAATTCCACATCATCACTGGGGGTATGGATCCAGGTCAGGGTGGCCCGCCACATGTCGGCGTCAAAGCGGTCGTAGGGACGCTGGGACTGGTTGCGATCCGACTGGTAGGCCGCCGGGCTCAGGGCACCGGGCAAATCGGCGGTCACATCGTAATACTGCAGCTGGGCCTTGAACTCGTTAATGTCGTCGGCGAAATAGTCGACATCGAGGATGTAGTTCTGCACCTCGGTATCGGAATGATCCCGAAAGCCGTTGCCCTTCAGCAGGTTGGCCTGAAACTGCAGGCCCAGGTTATCGGTGACGAAGCCACCCGCACGATAGTAGGTATCGGTGAGCACATGGCCGGTATCTTCGGCGATCAGCAGGCGTTCGCGCAGGGTCTGTTCAAAGGCATTGGGAATGGGTCTGGTCACCAGGTTGAGCACGCCGCCCACGTTGTTAGGGCCATAGTGCACGGCGGCACCGCCCCGGGCGATATCCACCGCCTCCAGGCTGGGCAGGGTCACCGGAAACAGCGACACGCCCACATTGGTATAGGGACCGATGGCCACCGGGTAACCGTCCACCAGCAGTTGCACTCGTTCGCTGCGCAGCGGGTTGAGGCCGCGTACCCCGATATTGGGCAGAATGCCGGTGCCGGTTTCGTCCAGCACCTGAACACCGGGCACTCGGCGCAGGGCGTCTTCCAGGTTGAGGGCGCCACGCTCGTGCAATTCTTCGCTTTCCACCACGTTGCGGGCACCGGTGTAAGTCTTGACGGCTTCCTTGCTGGGGGCACCCAGCCAATCCCCTTCCACCACAATCTGATCCAGTTCAGTGCTGGCGACTTCTTCGGCGGACAGCGGCAAGGCCGGCATCAGTGCCAGGCTGACCAGAATACTTAACGGACGACGGCTGAAGCCGGCCACGGCAGGCTTCACAATCCCTGTAGATGACATAAACAAAACCCAAATGATAATGATTGACTCTTAGTGTTTGGGTATTGTTTTTTATGTGACCTTTCATTTCAATAAAAAATTGAACTTTTTTGAATTTCTGTGACGACTTACCTGGCCGTGCCCCGCGCCAGGGCATGATGAACACCGTCTTCATCCCGCAGAATACGGGCGTCCACTCCGAACACCTCGGCCAGCAGGGCCGGCGTCAGCACCTCGGCTGGACTGCCTTCTCGCACCAGACGGCCCGCCCGCATCACCACCAGGTGCTGGGCGTAGCGGGCCGCCTGATTCAGCTCATGCAGCGACATCAGCACCGACAACCCCTGCTCCCGATGCAGCTGCCCCAGCAGCTCCAGGGTTTCCAGCTGGTAGCCCCAGTCCAGGTAGGTGGTAGGCTCGTCCAGCAGCAGCAGGCCGGCCTGCTGGGCCAGGGCCATGGCGATCCACACTCGCTGCTGCTGGCCACCGGACAGGCTGCGCAGCGGCTTGTCGGCCAGCTCGGCCACGCCGGTCTGGCCCATGGCCCAGTCCACCCGGTCGAGATCTTCCTGTCCGGGACGGCGCCACAGCCCCAGGTGAGGGTAACGCCCCAGCATCACCAGCTGGCGCACATGAATTTCGTCCGGTGCCGTGGGTTGCTGGGGCATAAAGGCCAGCCGCCGGGCCAGGGCCTGCCGGGGCCACTGCGCCAGCTCTCGCCCCTGCAGGCGAATGCTGCCGGCCTGGGGCCTGAGCAGTCCGGCCAGCCCCTTGAGCAGGGTACTCTTGCCGCAACCATTGGGCCCCAGCAGGGCACAGACGCCGGGTTCCAGCTTGAGGCTGATGCCGTTGACGATGGCTTGCTGGCCGGCGCGCCCCTGACCATAGCCAAGGCTGAGGTTGTCGATTTCCAGCATGTTCATACCTTGCGATTGAGCAGATAAAGAAAGAAGGGGCAACCGATAAGGGCGGTCACTACCCCCACCGGTAACTCGAACGGGCTCATCACCACTCGCCCCAGGGTATCGCCGGCCACCACCAGCAAGGCGCCCAGCCAGATGCAGCCCCACAACTGATCGACAATGCGGTTGGGATAAAGCCTTCGGGCCAGCCAGGGCACCAGAATGCCGACAAAGCCGACCGGGCCGCTCATGGCCACGGCGCTGGCCGCCAGGGCCACCGCCAGCGTCAGCATCAGGCCGTTCCAGCGGGTCACGTTAAAGCCCAGGGTCTGCGTTTTTTGAGCATCCAGGCTGAGCAGCAGCATGGGCCGGGACAGCAGGGTTACCAGGGGCAACAGCACCAGGCTCCAGGGCAGCAGGGCCCACAGCCGCTCCCAGCCGGCGCCATACAGGGTGCCCGCCAGCCAGAGAATAATCACCTCGCTGCTGGCCTGCCCCCACAACACCAGGGCGCCCATCAGCAATGCCGAAAAGATGGCGGCGCAGGTGGCGCCCACCACCGCCAGCCGCACCGGGCTGAGTCCGGTGCGGCGCCACAGCCACCACAGCAAGGCCCCCGCCAGCAGGCCGCCCGTCAGGGTCAGCCAGGGTAACCAGGCCAGGGTGACCGGCACCAGCTGGTAGGCGGTATCCTGTCCCATCAACCGGCCCAGCACGACAAACACAATGACCGCCGCCAGGCCGCTGCCGGAGGAAATGCCCAGCACCCCGGCATCGGCCAGGGGGTTGCGGGTGATCAGCTGCAGCAGGTAACCGGCCAGGGCAAAATGCGCACCAACCAGGCCTCCCAGCAGCACCCGGGGCAGGCGGTAATCGAGTACCACCCGCTGCAGGTGCGCACCGGCTTCACCGGCCATCAATTCGATCAGGTTGCCGGACTGCACCTGCACCGCTCCCTGCACCAGGGCGGTCAGGGCAGCCAGCAACAGCAGCAGGGGCAGTCCCAATACCGACAGCAGCCGCGTCATAGCTTTTCCCTTACCATCAGTTGCAACAACAGGGGCCCGCCCAGCAGGGCAGTCATGACTCCTAACGGAATCTCCTGGGCGGTGCCGGGCAGCCGGGCCAGCACATCGGCCCCCATCAGCAGCACCCCGCCCAGCAGCAGGCACAGTCCAAAGGGTTGCCGCCGCTCCGGCCAGAGAAAGCGCACCAGGTGTGGCGCCAGCAGCCCCACAAACCCGATGGGGCCGGCCACCGCCACCGTTGAGGTGGCCAGCAGGGTCGCCAGCAGCAAATACCAGGCGCGCCAGCGCGCCGGCCGTATTCCCAGGCTGAGGGCCATGTCATCGCCATTTTCCAGCACCGCCAGGTTGCGCCGGGTCAGCCACAGCGCCAGCAGGGCCGGCACCACACACCACAGCAACAACTGCAGCTGTGGCCAGCTGCGTCCGGCCACGCCCCCCGCCATCCAGAACAGAAACTCGCCGGCGTCCGCCTCCGCCCGCAGTAACAGGGTGGTGGTCAGGCCGCCACAGAGGGCGGTAACCGCCACCCCGGCCAGCACAATACGGGTAGGTTGCAGCTGTCGTCCCCCCGCCAATAACAGGGTCAGCAGGCCGGCCACCAGACCGCCGGCCATTGCCAGCCAGGGGGTCAGACCAATACCGGCCTGCCCCAGCAAGATGCCGGCGACCACCGCCAGCGCCGCGCCGGCAGACACGCCGGTCAGGGCGGGAGACGCCAGCGGGTTGCGGCTGACCCGCTGCATCACCAGGCCAGACAATGCCAGACAACCGCCCACCACAAAGGCCAGCAGTGCCCGGGGCAGGCGCAATTCCCACACCACCACCTGGGCCAGGCCATCGCCCTGCCCTTGCAGCGCGGCCCACAACCGTTCCGTACCGAGAGGGACATGACCCGCCGCCAGTCCGCCCCACAACAGCAGCGGCATCATGGCCGCCAACAGCAGTTGCAACTTCATGAGAACGGCTTGACCGCCAGCTCGGCCGGCAAGGCTGTCGGGGCCTCAAACAATGCCGGATAGGCCAGGTGCCCCAGCTGTTGCAATATGAGCGTACGAGCAATGGGACCGCCCCCTTCCTTCCAGTGGTACCCCACCGAGTAGACGCGCTGGTTCTTGACCGCCTTCAGGTATTTCCACAACGGATTTTTGACGAAGGCCCTGGGCTGGGCGCTGGGAAACAGCACCAGAATATCCGGATCGGCGGCCAGCAGCTGCTCAAGGGGCATGCGAAAGCCAAAGGGCAGCTTGCCCGGCCATTCGGGGCTGGCACCGGCCACGTTGTTCAGGCCCAAAGCCGAGGCCAGCTCCACCGGCAGAAAGTGATCGTAATAGACAAAGGGCTGCTCACTGGCGGTGACCAGCATGGCAATGCTTTGCCCGCTTAGCTCGCCTATCCGTTCCGCCATTTGCGCCAGGGTTTGCTCGAACTCCCGGTTGAGTGCCTCGGCCTGCTGGGGCTTGCCCACCAGGGTACCGATGTCGGTCACCGCCTTCAGGCTGTCTTTCAGGGTCAGATCATCAAAGGCCGCGTAGGGCGCGATGGCCTGCAGCCTGTCGGCATGAGATTCGGTGTAACGGCGCACCGCCAGTACCAGATCCGGCGCCTGCTCGGACAACAACTCCAGATTGGGCTGTCCTCGCGCGCCCAGGCTCACCGCCTGCGACACTCCCTGTCCCAGGTAAGTAGGCCTGTCCTGCCGGCCGAACTGGGTTACCGCCACCGGGGTTTCCCCCAACGCTACCAGGGCATCGGCGGCAAAGGCGGACACCGCGGCCGAACGGCTCGCCGGCTGCGCCAGGGTGATGTCAGCCCCTCTGTCATCGGTAATGCTCACCTCGGCCTGTGCCTGGCAGGCCAGGCTACCCAGCAACAACGCCGTGAAGATAAACCTCATTCGAAACCTCTCCCTACATCGAATCGACCAGGAAGTTTAAAGCAAACGTGAATCAAAATCAGTTGGCTTGTTATACATTTGGCCAACCGGTCATCATCGGGATCAAAAAAGGGCTGCCGAGGCAGCCCTTTAAGAGTATCAACCGGTGATTTTCAGTGGCTGGGCAGCAGCCCCGCCGGCACCAGGTGGCTGAGCACGTTGGCCTTGAGCAGGGTGTTGGCCTGTTCGATATCGGGGCCAAAGAAACGATCCTTGTCGTAGTAGCTCACCCGTTCGCGCAGGGTCCGGCGCGCCTGTTCCAGCAACTCAGTGGTCTTCATGCCGCCACGGAAGTCCAGGCCCTGACAGGCCGCCAGCCATTCAATGGCCAGCACGCCCCGAGTGTTCTCCACCATGTCCCACAGCCGGCGACCGCCGTTGGGAGCCATGGACACATGGTCTTCCTGGTTGGCGGAGGTGGGCAGTGAGTCCACCGAGTGCGGGTGCGCCAGCGCCTTGTTGTCGGACGCCAGCGCCGCCGCCGAGACCTGGGCGATCATAAAGCCGGAGTTGACCCCGCCGTTTTCCACCAGGAAGGGCGGCAGCCCCGACATATGGGTATCCATCATCAGCGATACCCGGCGCTCGCTCAGGGAGCCGATTTCGGCAATGGCCAGGGCCAGGTTGTCGGCGGCCATGGCCACCGGCTCGGCGTGGAAGTTGCCACCGGAAATCACGTCGTTGTCGTCGGCAAACACCAGGGGGTTGTCGGACACGGCGTTGCCTTCAATCAGCAGTACTTCGGCGGCCTGACGCAGTTGAGTCAGGCAGGCGCCCATCACCTGGGGCTGGCAGCGCAGGGAGTAGGGATCCTGCACCTTGGCGCAATTCACGTGGGAACGGCTGATCTCGCTTGCCTCGCCCAGCACATGGCGATAGGCGGCGGCGGCATCGATCTGTCCTCGCTGGCCGCGCACGTCGTGAATGCGCGGGTCAAAGGGACGGCGGGAGCTGAGCGTGGCCTCCACGGTGAGGCCACCCACGGCAATGGCGCCGGCGAACAGATCCTCCGCCTCGAACAGGCCGCGCAGGGCAAAGGCGGTGGACACCTGAGTGCCGTTGAGCAGCGCCAGTCCTTCCTTAGGGGCCAGCCCCATGGGTTTGAGGCCGGCGATCTCCAGCGCCTGGCCGGCGCTGATGATCTCGCCTTGATAGCGGGCCTGGCCCTCGCCCAGCAGCACGCAGCTCATGTGCGCCAGCGGTGCCAGATCCCCTGAAGCACCCACGGAGCCCTTGCCGGGAATGCAGGGATAAACCTCATGGTTGACCAGGGCCATCAGGGCTTCCAGCACTTCCAAGCGAATGCCGGAAAAGCCCCGGGCCAGGCCGTTGATCTTGAGCACCATGATCAGGCGCACCAAGTCGTCGCTCACCAGCGTGCCCAGGCCGGTAGCGTGGGACAGCACCAGGGAACGCTGCAGGGTTTCCAGATCCTCAGGTTTGATTCGTGTGTTGGCCAGCAGGCCAAAGCCGGTGTTGATGCCGTACACGGTGCGGTCTTCCGCTACCATACGGTTCACACAATCCACCGAAGCCTGAATGGCGCCATGGGTGGATGGATCCAGACTCAGTTTGACCGGCTGCTCATAAGCCTGGCGCATTTGCGCCAGGGTCATTTTTCCGGGGTTGAGGGTCAGTGTGTTCATCGTGCTCAGTCCTTGTTGCTCAAGCCGTTAATCATGGGCAGATCCAGGCCCTGCTCGTGGGCACAGTCGATGGCAATATCATAACCGGCATCGGCATGGCGCATGACGCCGGTGCCCGGATCGTTACGCAGCACGCGGCCCAGGCGGGCGGCGGCGGCATCGGTGCCGTCGGCCACGATCACCACACCGGAGTGCTGGCTGAAGCCCATGCCCACACCACCACCGTGATGCAGCGACACCCAGGTGGCACCGCCGGCGGTGTTCAGCAGGGCGTTCAGCAGCGGCCAATCGGAGACCGCATCGGAGCCGTCCTGCATGGCTTCGGTTTCCCGGTTGGGGCTGGCCACGGATCCGGAGTCCAGGTGATCCCGGCCAATGACGATGGGCGCCTTGAGCTCACCGTTTTTGACCATGTCGTTAAAAGCTCGGCCGAGACGGGCACGATCCTTGAGGCCCACCCAGCAGATCCGCGCCGGCAGTCCCTGAAAGCTGATCCGCTCCCGGGCCATGTCGAGCCAGTTGTGCAGGTGCGGATCGTCGGGGATCAGCTCCTTCACCTTGGCATCGGTCTTGTAAATGTCTTCCGGATCGCCGGACAGCGCCACCCAGCGGAACGGGCCTATGCCCTGGCAGAACAGCGGACGAATATAGGCCGGTACGAAGCCCGGGAAGTCAAAGGCATTCTCCACCCCTTTTTCCTTGGCCATCTGACGAATGTTGTTGCCGTAGTCGGTGGTAGCCGAGCCACGCTCCTGCAACGCCAGCATGGCGCGCACCTGAATGGCCATGGACTCCTTGGCGGCATTCACCACCGCGGCTTCGTCCTTCAGACGCATGTCGGCGGCGTGCTCCATGGTCCAGCCTTTCGGCAGGTAGCCGTTCAGCGGGTCGTGGGCGCTGGTCTGGTCGGTAGTCACGTCGGGCACTATGCCGCGCTCCACTATTTCGGGGAAGATGTCGGCACAGTTGCCGAGCAGGCCCACGGACACCGCCTCACCCTTGGCCTTGGCTTCGTCAATCATCCCCAAGGCTTCATCCAGGCTGTAGGCCTTCTTGTCGACATAACGGGTGCGCAGGCGGAAGTCGATGCGGGTCTCGTCGCATTCCACCGCAATACAGCTGAAGCCGGCCATGGTGGCGGCCAGCGGCTGGGCTCCGCCCATGCCGCCCAGACCGCCGGTGAGGATCCAGCGGCCTTTGGCTTCGCCGTTGAAGTGCTGCTTGGCCATGGCCACAAAGGTTTCGTAGGTGCCCTGCACTATGCCCTGAGAGCCGATGTAGATCCAGGATCCGGCGGTCATCTGGCCGTACATCATCAGGCCTTTTTTATCGAGCTCGTTAAAATGCTCCCAGTTGGCCCAGTGGGGCACCAGGTTGGAGTTGGCCAGCAGCACGCGGGGCGCATCGGCGTGGGTCTTGAACACGCCCACCGGCTTGCCGGACTGGATCAGCAGGGTTTCGTCATCCTCCAGGCGGGTCAGCACCTCGGCAATGCGATCGAAGCAGGGCCAGTTGCGGGCGGCGCGGCCGATGCCGCCATACACCACCAGATCTTCGGGTCGCTCGGCCACGTCCGGGTGCAGGTTGTTGTGCAGCATGCGGTAGGCGGCCTCGGTGAGCCAACTCTTGCAGATTTTATTGACGCCGGTAGGCGCCTTGATGACGCGGCTGGGGTCGTGACGGTTGCTGTGCTGAGACATGAAAAATTCCCTCTCTTATGGTGCCAATGTATGGATCAATCGAGCCGCCAGACGGGCCGTGTGGCCGTCCACGTCGTACTCGGGGTTGAGTTCTGCCAAATCCGCCAGCCGTAGCTTGCCGCTGGCGCGAATGTGTTCAATCAGAGGCTCGATCACTTCCAGCCCCACGCCCCGGGGCGCCGGCGCACTCACGCCGGGGGCCTGGGCGGCGGGAAAGACGTCGATATCCACGGTCAGGTAAAGGTGATCGCAGTTCGCCATAAAGCCGTTGAGCGCCTCGATCAGCGCCGGCAGGGCGGCGGCGGTCATGGCCTTGTCTTCCCGCACTAGCACTCCCAGACGTTCGGCCCGGGCAAACAGCGCCTGGGTATTGGCGGCCCGACTGACCCCCAGACAGGCGTAGGCAAAGGGCCAGTCGCGCTGCTCGCAGGCGTTGGCGATCTGGGCAAAGGGGGTGCCCGACGACACCACGAACTGCGGATCCCGTAGATCGAAGTGGGCATCGAAATTGATGATGCCGATGCGCGGGCACTGCTCCGTCTTCTCCAGATGCTTTGCCAGGCCGCTCCAGGAGCCAAACGCCACCTCGTGACCGCCGCCCATCACGATGGGAAAGTGGCCGGCGGCCAGGCTGTGCGCCACCCGCTCCGCCAGCGCCCGATGGGCACCGTCCAGATCCTCGCCCTGGCACACCACGTCTCCGGCATCATAGGCCGGCGCACTCTGGTGCCAGGCCAGCGGACCCAGGGCCCGGCGCAGGGCCGCGGGACCGCCGGCGGCGCCTGTCCGGCCCTTGTTGCGGCGCACGCCTTCGTCGCTGCAAAAGCCCACCAGGGCGGTGCCCGGGGCCGCGCCTTCGGTCAGCGGCTGCACTCGCTGGTGCCAGCGTGGGCTGTTGGTTTCCGGATCAATGCGTCCGCTCCAATTGCTCATATCGATACTCATGCCGGCTCTCCCGCGACCATGCGTTGATTCAGGGTCGGCAAGCCCACGCTGTAGGCCAGCTCCGCCGGGTTGCTGGTGTTCCACAGACACAGATCCGCCCGCAGCCCGGGAGCAATGCGCCCGATCTGTTGATGCAGCCCCAGGGCGCGAGCGCCGTGGGCGGTGACCCCACTCAGGGCTTCCAGCGGCGTGAGCCGGAACAGGGTGCAGGCCATGCTCAGCATCAGTTTCAGGCTGAAAATCGGCGAGGTACCCGGATTGGCGTCGGTGGCCAGGGCCATGGGCACCCCATGGCGGCGCAACAGCTCAATGGGCGGCACTCTGGTTTCGCGCAGCATGTAAAAGGCGCCGGGCAACAGGGTGGCGACCGTGCCGGCCTCGGCGAGAGCAATAACTCCGGCTTCGTCCAGGTATTCGATATGATCCACCGACAAGGCCCCGGCCCGGGCGGCGGCGGCGCTGCCGCCCAGATTGGACAGCTGCTCGGTGTGACCCTTGATGGCCAGACCATAAGCCCTGGCGGCGACATAGACCCGCTGACACTGCGCCACCGAAAAACCGATGCCCTCGCAGAACACATCCACCGCATCCGCCAGTCCTTCGGCGGCCGCCGCCGGAATCATGCGGTTGCACACCAGATCTATATAGCCGTCGGCATCGTCTTTATATTCCGGTGGCAGGGCATGGGCCCCAAGCAGGGTGGTTATCACCCGCACCGGCCGCTCGCGCCCCAGCCGGCGGGCCACCCGCAGCATCTTGAGTTCGTCTTCCACGGTCAGGCCGTAACCGGACTTGATCTCCACCGTGGTCACACCCTCACTCATCAGCGCCTCAAGGCCCGGCAGCGCGGCCTGGTACAGCTCCTCTTCGCTGGCATCGCGGGTGGCGCGCACCGTGCTGAGAATGCCGCCGCCGGCGCGGGCGATCTCTTCATAACTTTTACCCTCGAGCCGGGCCTCAAACTCACCGGCGCGGCTGCCGCCAAACACCAGGTGGGTATGGCAGTCCACCAGCCCCGGGGTCAGCACCCGCCCCTCGGCGTCGATCACCTCACCGGCCGCCGGTTCGCCGACCAACAGTTCGCTCATCGGGCAAACCCGCTCGATCAGGCCGTTTGTTACCGCTACCGCCATGGGCTCGGCGGCGGTGGCCAGGCCGTCAAACAGGGTGACGTTGATCCAGAGACGATCCGGTTGCGACATGACAGACTCCTTGTATGAATATTTGTATATACATTTATACATTCCACCCCGGTATGGCAAGTCCAATTTGGCGTAACCGCCGATTAATTGACAAGGATCACATCATAAAGAAACGACTTATTAACAATGGTCCGGTTTATGTATATACATTAGACATCATTTACAGGGAGGTTTTCTCAATGCAGTACGCCACCACCGAGTCCCGCACTTCCCTGCGGGCCACCCTTCGCCTGCTGGGGCTCAGCGCCGTGGGCATCCTCATCTTTTTTATTCCCGTCACCCTGCAGGGCAAGACCAGTATTCCGCTGGATCACATGGTGGGCTGGTTGCGCACTGCAATGGGGGAAACCGGGGCCGGCTGGTATGCCATGGCCATGATACTGGCCGGGGCGGTCTATCCGCTGATCAGCGGCCAATGGCGGCGCAGCCAGACCGATCGCATCTTTCTGCTGCTGAAGTGGCTGGGCGTCATCGCCGGTGCGCTGGCGCTCACCGGCATGGGCCCCGCCGCCCTGCAGACGCCGGACATGCTGCCCTTTCTGTTTAACAAGCTGGTGATTTCGGTGGGGCTGATTGTGCCGCTCGGCTCGGTGTTTCTGGCCTTTCTGGTGGGCTATGGCCTACTGGAGGCCATCGGCATTCTGGTGCAGAAGCTGATGCGCCCGATCTGGCGCACCCCGGGGCGTTCGGCCATCGATGCGGTGGCCTCCTTTGTGGGCAGCTACTCCATCGGCCTGCTGATCACCAACCGGGTGTACGGCTCGGGACACTATTCCGCCCGGGAAGCCGCCATTATCGCCACCGGGTTTTCCACCGTGTCCGCCACCTTTATGATCATTGTGGCCAAGACCCTGGATCTGATGGATATCTGGAATCAGTATTTCTGGCTGACCCTGGTGATCACCTTTGTGGTTACCGCCATCACGGTACGGCTGCCGCCCCTGTCCCGTATGGATGACGGCGCCGAACACCGGGAGCCGGTGGGAGAGCCGGGCCGACGTCTGGCCCTGGCCTGGCAAAACGGCCTGCAGGTGGCCGAGCAGGCCCCGTCCCTGCCACGCAATGTGCTGGAGAACTTTCGCGATGGCCTGGTGATGACCATCAGCATACTGCCAACCATTATGTCGGTTGGACTGATTGGGCTGCTGGTGGCCAAATACACGCCGCTGTTCGACTGGCTGGGCTACCTGTTCTACCCGGCCACACTGGTATGGGGGCTGGAAGAAGGCATGGCGTTGTCCCGGGCCACCGCCTCGGGCCTGGCGGAAATGTTCCTGCCGGCGCTGCTGATGGCGGAGGCCGACTTTGTGGCCCGCTTTGCCGCCGGCGTGGTATGCGTGTCGTCGGTGCTGTTTTTCTCGGCATCCATTCCCTGCATTCTGGCTACCCGCATTCCGCTGAAGGTCGGCACCCTGGTACTTATCTGGTTTATTCGTGCCTTTCTGAGCCTGCTGCTGGCCATTCCCGTGGCCATGATGATCGCCCCCTGAGAATCCCCACCAACCGGCCCGCCCTCGTGCGGGCTTTTTATTAGCCGGGTGCGCCACTTGCCGTTACTATAGGCGCTTTTGCACGGAACCCCAGCCATGGCCCTTTCCGCCACCCTGCGCAAGGTGCGCATCAATATCAGCGATATGACCCGCCACTATTACCAGGCCCACAGCCTGACCGTGGCCCAGCATCCTTCCGAAACCGACACCCGCCTGATGGTGCGGCTGCTGGCCTTTATGCGCCACGCCGACGAGGAACTCGGCTTTACCAAGGGGCTCAGCACCGACGACGAGCCGGAGCTGTGGCAAAAGGCACCCGATGGCCGCATTGTGCTGTGGGTGGAACTGGGCGAGCCCAGCGTCAAGCGTATCAAGCAGGCCCTGTCCCGGGCCGAACACGTGGTGGTTTACAGCTATGGCGGGCGCAGCGCCGAGGAATGGTGGAGCAAGCACCAGATAGAGCTGGGCCAGCTGCCCAGGCTGGAGATTTTTCACCTGACCGATCCGCAACCGGCGCAGCTGAGTGAATTGTGCCAGCGCAGCATGGACCTGTTCGCCACCCTGCAGGACGAGGAAATTCAGCTCACCGACGGCAGCCACAGCCTAGATTTGCAGCTGACCCGATGGCGGTGACTTCTTCGGAGAGCAGGAAGCTGGAAGTCCAGTCAGCTGCTTCATAAAGCAGCAGTGGGGATTGCCGGAGCTGACCGTCAAATGTCAGGGACGACATTTGGCGAGCGCTACATGGATGTATTTGCAGCGTGTCGGCGTAGCGCAACCTCACTGCTGCTGAATTGCACGGCACTTACAGCTTCAGCGTTGATCTCAGCTTGTAGCGGTTGCCGGGGTGCCAGAGGCGGGCAAAGCTCACCAGTTGGTGCAGCGACCAGGTGCGCCGGGTCACCAGCAGGCAGGGTTGATCGTGAGCCACCTGCAGCCAGTCACCGATGTTGGCCGGCGCCAGCCGGGCCTCGACAATGTGCTCCAGATCCGACAGCGGGCACTGCTGTACCAGGTAGGCATTGGGGGTCTGGCGGCCGAAGTCGCACTGCAGGTAGCCCGGCGCCAGCTGCGGGTTGACGAAGCGCTCTTCCACCTGAATGGGCACGCCGTTCTCCAGGTGCACCAGCACCGAGTGAAACACCTTTGAGTTAAGCCGCATGCCCATGTTCAGGGCCACTTCCTCGTCGGCGCGGCGGCTGTCCAGCACCAGCACCCGATTGGTGTAGTCATGGCCCCGGCTGCGTACCTCGTCGGCGATGTTATTGATGTCGGCCAGGGGCGATTCCGCCTTGGGCTCGGTCACAAAGGTGCCCAGCCCGGCCCGGCGCATCAGGTAGCCTTCCTGCACCAGATCACGAATGGCCTTGTGCGCGGTCATGCGGCTGACGCCGAACTGGCCGGCCAGCTCCTGCTCGGGCGGAATTTGCTGGTGCAGCGGGTATTCCCCCGATTCGATGCGGGCCAGAATATGCTGCTTGATCTGCTGATAAAGGGGAATCGACTGGGTCACTGGGCCTCCTGCTGTGATCTTCAATTGTACATACAATTACCCCTGAGTCACGGCCACGGGTGTTCAAACCATGACGCGGATCCCGACGGGACTTTCAACCCGAACGGTTTTGCGCTATGGTGCGCGCGATTTAAGCATGCCCATCATCAAAGAACACAGACAGGTAGATAGTGGAAAAACATGAAGAGGTACTGGTAGCCCTGCGCCAGATCATCCGCGCCATCGATCTCCATTCCCGCCAGCTCAGCAAGGCGTCGGGCCTCACCGGGCCGCAGCTGCTGCTGATGCAGGCCATTCGCGAGCACGGCGACATCACCATGCGCAAGCTGGCCCAGGCCACCAACATGAGCCAGGCCACCGCCACCACCATTATCGACCGGCTGGAACAAAAACAGCTGGTGCGCCGCGAGCGCAGCCAGACCGACAAACGCAAGGTGCATGCGGTGCTGACCGAAGCCGGCGTGGACAAACTGAAAACTGCGCCGCGGCCGCTGCAGGAAAGCTTTATTCAGCGTTTTCAGTCTCTGGAAGAATGGGAGCAGAATCTGCTGTTGTCCTCGGTACAGCGCATTTCCTCGATGATGAACGCCCATGATCTGGATGTGGCGCCCCTGCTGCAGGTGGGCAGCCTGCTGCACGAGTAATTTCAGGCGAGGCGCGAAGAATAAGGGGGAAAGCAATGGGACACTCCATCGCCCGACTGCTTTCCCGCTGAGGCTCAGGCGTCCAGACTGATGCCGATATTGGACACACCTCCCTGGGCGGCAAAATCACGCACCGCCATGATGAGCTCGGCCTCACGGGGCTGGGCCACCCGCTCCAGAAGCTCCACCTGAAACTCCATTTCCGCTTCCATCAGCTCATGCTCGTAGAGCTCTTCATTTTCCAGCTCCCGCTCCGCCATCAGCTCGGCAAAGCCCGCCACCGTGCCCAGTGAGGCATTGCTGGCTTCGCTCGCTTCCTCGCCGATGCGGCAGATCACCGAGTTGTAGGCCGCCCCCAGACACACACAGGCATCCAGGGCCGGGTAGGCACCATAGGATTCAAATTTGTTCGGATCCGGAATAAAATTCTCGAACGACTCCAACTCTGCGGTCAGATCCACCCGGGATCCCTTGACCGTCAGGTAGGTCCAGAGTACGTCCAGGCAATGACGAAAACGCTCGCCGTCACCAAAGCCGGCGGTATCGGCAAACAGCCGGTAGTTGGGATACATGCGCTCCGCCAGCGCCAGGGCAAACACGGTTTGCTGCCAGGGCGAGAGCTTGTTGAGTTTTTTGTAAAATTTATCGCCGAACACGCGAAATTCCTTGTGGTTAGGCTTGCCCCGCCGGCCTTGTGGGCGTTTGCCCTTCAGGCTCACAGTTTGCGGGGGAAACACTAGTATAAGATTTTGTCTGTGTCATTGTCTCACAAAACCGGCGAACACCCCATTTCAAGGAGAACAGGTATGGCCAATCATACCCTGCTGCTGCTCAGTCAGGACAATCATCACTACCGGGATCTGCTGAGCAAGGCCTACCTGCCGGGCCTGACCGTGCTGATGCCCGGCAGCGACAACGAGATTCGCGCCGGCCTGGAGCGGGCCGACATTCTGCTGGGCGAGCCCGCCCGTATTCGCCCCTGGCTAAAGGAAGCCCGAGCGCTCAAGTGGGTACAGTCCACCTATGCCGGCGTGGACGTGCTGCTGAACCCGGGCATTCGCCAAGATTACCTGCTCACCAATGTGCGCGGCATCTTTGGCCCCCTGGTGAGCGAGTACGTCTTTGCCCATCTGCTGTCGCTCAACCGCCACCTGCGCCATTACCGAGAACAGCAACGCCATCATAACTGGCAACCCATTGCCTACCAGAGCCTGGCGGGCAAGACCATGCTGATCCTCGGCACCGGCAGCATCGGCCAGCACGTGGCCGGCACCGCCCGTCACTTTGGCATGGAAGTGCTCGGCATCAGCCGAACCGGCCGTGAAGCCCCCAACTTTGACCGCATCTACCAGCCGCCGGCCCTGAACAAGGTGCTGCCCCGGGCCGATGTGGTGGTGAGCGTGCTGCCCTCCACTCCCGAAACCCGGCAGTTGTTTGACGCCGACCGCCTCAACCACATCAAGCCCGGCGTGATCTTCTTTAACGTGGGCCGGGGCGATGCGGTGGATGAGACCGCCCTGCTGCACACCCTGCGTACCGGCCGCATCGGCGCCGCCGTGCTCGATGTGTTCGCCACCGAGCCACTGCCCGAAACCAGCCCGCTGTGGGACATGCCCAATGTGGTGATCACCCCCCACAATTCGGGCTACAGCTTTCCGGATCAGATCGTGACCCGTTTCAGCCGCAACTATCTGAAGTTCAGGGAAGACAAGGTAATGGAAGGCGTGGTGAACTTCGATCTGGGGTACTGATGGACAGCCTGCTCGCCGCAGTGCGCGCCTGCCGGTTGTGCGAGGCCGAACTGCCCCTGGGGCCACGCCCCGTGGTGCAGCTGGGAGCAGGTGCGCGCATTCTGATCATCGGCCAGGCCCCGGGCACGCGTGTGCATGCAACCGGCATTCCCTGGAACGATCCCAGTGGCAATACCCTGCGCCGCTGGCTGGATCTCGACCGCGAAACGTTTTACGACGCTGATCAAGTCGCCATCATGCCCATGGGGTTTTGTTATCCGGGCCGGGGCAAAAGCGGCGATCTGCCGCCCCGGCCGGAATGCGCCCCCACCTGGCATGCCCGCATTCTGGCGGCATTGCCCAATATTCGGCTGACCCTGCTGATCGGTCTTTATGCCCAGCGCTATTACCTGGACAAGCGTTTTCGCACCCTGACCGACACGGTACGCCACTGGCGGGAATTTGCCCCGGACCGTTTGCCCCTGCCCCACCCTTCACCGCGCAACCGCCGCTGGCTGATGCAGAACCCCTGGTTCGAGCAGGACACCGTGCCCGCCCTGCAGGCACGGGTGCATGAAGTGCTGAGCACCAAGCCGCAAGCGGGAAGCTAGACGCCGTAAGCCTCAGCAACGGCGCGGTTGCAGTTCACGACACGCTTCGTTAAAGGCCACTCACTAAAAATGCCTGCTGGGCACATACTCAATGTTCGGTCAGGCATTGTTACTTCGCCACGGCGAGCAGGCCCGCCCCATAAACGCCCGGCAAAGGGTGCCGTGCCCGTCGCGCCTGGGATGGCGCGACGGGGCCTAGGTGGAAGTATTTACGGCGAGCCGGAAAAGCAGTGCCCTTTGTCCGACCGAGGTGCCCAGCAAACAGACGATATGCGGCCAGAACAGGCGGTTCAGCCGCGCCTGGGCACGACCTGAGACAGCAGAAACAGGGTAGCGGCGGCGGCGACCACGGACGGACCGGTGGGAGTGTCATAACTCACCGACAGCTGCAGGCCACCGAGCACGGCCAGCACACCGATGCCCGAGGCCAGGGCGGCCATCTGCTCAGGGGTACGGCTGAAACGCCGGGCGGTGGCGGCGGGAATGATCAGCAGCGAGGTGATGATCAATGCCCCCACAAACTTCATCGCCACCGCAATCAGCACACTAATCATCAGCAACAGCAGCAGCCGCAGGCGCTCCACCGGCACGCCTTCCACCCGGGCCAGCTCCTCGCTCACGGTCAGTGACAGCAACGGGCTCCAGAATTTGCGCAGCACCAGCAGCAGCACGGCGCCGCCACCGTAGATCCAGGCCAGGTCCGCAAGCTGGATCGCCAGCAGATCCCCGAACAGGTAGGCCATCAGATCCACCCGCACATTGTCCATAAAGGCCAGCGCCACCAGACCCAGCGACAGCGAGGTGTGGGCCAGAATGCCCAGCAGGGTGTCGGTGCCCAGCCGGCTGCCCCGCTGCAGTGCCGCCAGAATCACACCCAGCAGCAGGCAGCACACCAACACCGCCAGGGTCAGATTGATCTGCAGCAGCAGCCCCATGGCCACTCCCAGCAGGGAAGAGTGGGCCATGGTGTCACCGAAATAGGCCATGCGCCGCCATACCACGAAGCTGCCCAGGGGACCGGCCAGCAGGGCGATGCCCAGCCCCGCCAGCAGGGCGTAAAGCAGAAAGCTATCCCACATGGCGTACGTCTCCGTGGTGTTCGTCGTCACAATGATGATGGTGGGTATACACCGCCAGCTGGGCCAGCTCGGGGCGGCCAAACAGGCGGGCGAATTCCGGATGGCGCGCCACCTGCTCGGGTTCACCGTGGCAGCATACATGACGGTTAAGACAGATCACCCTGTGGGTGCTGGCCATTACCAGGTGCAGGTCGTGGGAGACCATGAGCACACCGCACTGCAGCTCGCCGGCCAGTTGCTGGATCAGGGCATAAAGCTCGGTCTGACCGTGCACGTCGACCCCTTGGGCCGGTTCGTCGAGGATCAGCAGCTCGGGCGCCATCATCAGGGCTCGGGCCAGCAGGATGCGCTGCATTTCGCCGCCAGACAACGCCTGCATGGCCCTGTCGGCCAGGCGCTCGCCTCCAACCCGGGCCAGGGCCTGGGCCACGGTCAGCCGCCGTCCGCGGGACAGGCTGAGAAAGCGCGCCACCGTCAGCGGCAGCACCGGATCCAGGTGCAACTTCTGGGGCACATATCCCACCCGCAGGCCCGGTTTGCGCCACAGGATGCCACTGGTGGCCTGACGCAGCTCGAGTACCAGCTTGATCAACGAACTTTTACCGGCGCCGTTGGGCCCCACCACCGTCAGGATCTCACCGCCGTGAAGGCTAAGGGAGATATGATCCAGGATGACATTGCCGTCGGCCTCAAGGCCGACGTCTGTCAGTTCCACCAGTTTGCTCATGCACTGCGCGCCTTTACTTCAATATTTGTAATAATATAACATTCATGCTCGATTCAATTCCATTCACAACTGCAGAGATATCCGCTCATGAGACCCCTGTTTTTTCTGGCCCTGCTGCTTAGCAGCCAGGTCGGTGCCGTCGAGATCCTCACCACCGTCAAACCACTGCAGCTGATTGCCAACGCCATTACCGAGGGTGGCAAGCCGGCCGGGCTGCTGCTCAAGCCGGGTACCTCGCCCCATGACTATTCCCTCAAGCCCTCGGATCTGCGTCGAATCAAGAACGCGGATCTGGTGATCTGGGTCGGCCCCGAGCTAGAAGGCTTTCTGACCCCGTTGCTGGGCAACAGCGACAACGGCCTGGCGCTGATGGCCCAGATGCCGGCCAGCGCGCACGATCATCATGAAGGGCATGATCACGACGACCATCAAGAGCACGATCATCATGATGGCCACGCAGCGCACGAACACCATGATCATGACAGTCACGACGCACATGAACACCGGGATCATGACGGCCATGAAGCGCACGAAGATCATCATGACAAGGTCGAGATCGCCGACGACAGTGCCGAAGACGAGCATGATCACGATCACGGCGGCCGGGATCCGCACATCTGGCTGGATCCACACCATGCCCTGCACATCGCCCGGCTGATCGCCGAACGCCTGGGCGAATTGGATCCCGCCAACCTTGATCGATATCAGGCTAACTTGGTCCGGTTTGAGTCAACACTGGCCGACACCGACAAGCGGGTGGCCGAACGCCTGGCACCTGCTCAAGACAAGGGCTATTTCGTGTTTCATGATGCCTATGGCTACTGGGAAGATCACTACGACATTCCGTCCCTCGGCCATTTCACCATTAACCCGGAGCGCGCCCCCGGGGCCCAGACCGTGACCCGAATTCACCAGGCACTGCTGGATGCCAGCGCCGAATGCGTGTTTGCCGAACCCCAGTTTCGTCCGGCGGTCGTAAATGCCGTGGTACGCGGCACCCAGGCCCGCGTGGCGGTGTTGGATCCTCTGGCCAGTGACATTGAGGCCGGTCCTGACGGCTACTTTGACTTTATGCTCAAGCTAAGTGAAAACATGGCCGTCTGTTTGCTGAATGAAAGGTAAACACACAGCCAGAAATTTTTGTATAATGCCGAACTTTCGTGTTGATTGATGCACTAACCTTGGTGGCCCGAAATTTTCGGGCCATTTTGTAATAAAAAAAGCTGTTTTATCTTTTATAGTTATTAAAGCAAGCCATAAAACGGCATTCGCATGCATCGAGTAGTAATCCACAGGCACAGGTAACCCGGATGAAGTTTCTCCGCCCGATACAAAGCAGACTGCAAGAGATGCCAGTCCCCCTGCCCAGACGTCACCTGTATGGCATCGTTCTGCTCAGCGGCCTGACCCTTGCCACCGCCACCCTGATGCCCACGCCGGGCGAACTGATCGACGGCCCCGTACGCATCAGCATTCCGGCCAGTCTGCATGTGCCCCAGCACCAGCAGGAGCAGGTCGACAGCACCGAATTTTATTCCCTGCCCAACGACGATATCGGCGCCGCCGAACCCGTCGACGCCCTGGACGAGATCGCCGCCAGTGAGCCGGAATGGCAGGAATACGTGGTCCAGAACGGCGACACCCTGAGCACCATTTTCAACGGCCTGGGCCTGCCCCTGGCCACCATGTACAAGCTGCTGGATGCCGATGACAACCGGGTGCTCGACGGCCTCAAGCCCGGCCAGACCCTGTATCTGCTGATCGACGAGAACAACCTGCTGCAGGAGTTCAAGATTCAGCGCGACATCATGCACACCCGCATTTTCAGTCGCAGCGGCGACGGTTATAAAAGCCGGCTGAAAACCGAGGAAAGCCACTGGGAAAGCCGCAGCCTCAACGGCACCATCAACGGCAGCTTCTATCTCAGCGCCCGCAGTGCCGGCCTGTCCGCCGGCCAGATCCAGAAGGTAGCCAACCTGTTTCAGTGGCAGCTCAACTTCGCCCGAGACCTGCGCCAGGGCGATACCTTCAAGGTGGTAGTCAAACGCGAATTCGTGGAAGGCCAGAGCACCGGCAAGGCCGAACTGCAGGCGGTAGAGATCGTCAACGCCGGCCGCAGCTATCAGGCCTTTCGCCACGAAAACGGCAACTTCTATGATGCAGAGGGCAACAGCATGGAACGGGGTTTCCTGCGCATTCCCCTGCAGCATCACTCGCGCATCAGCTCCAACTTCAACCTGCACCGCAAACACCCGGTTACCGGCCGCATTCGCCCCCACAAGGGCACCGACTTTGCCGTGCCCACCGGCACCGCCGTGGTGGCACCCAGTGACGGCGTAGTAGTCAAGGCGGTACGCCACCGCCTGGCCGGCAACTATCTGGTGATTCGCCACGGCCGCAAGTACACCACCCGCTACCTGCACCTGAGCAAATTTCTGGTGAAGCCGGGTGACAAGGTGCGCCGGGGCGATCGTATTGCCCTGTCGGGCAACACCGGCCGCTCCACCGGTCCGCACCTGCATTACGAGTTTCTGGTCAACAACCGCGCCGTCGACCCCATGCAGGTCAAGCTGCCCATGGCCGAGGGCCTGACCGGCACGGCCCGCCAGCAGTTCCTGGTGAAGGTGAAACAATACAAGCAACAGCTGGCCGGCGGCTGACATACGCCATCTCAAAAAAAAAGCGCCGTTCGGCGCTTTTTTTGTTTGCGAGTGTTCATGAATGCCGGGCTGACCCGGCATGCATGCTTACTCCGCGTGATAGGGCCGCGACAGCCGGTGCACCGATTCGATAAAGGCGCCGGCATGCTCAGGCTCCACGTCCAGATGAATACCGTGCCCCAGGTTGAACACATGGCCGGGGCCATGGCCAAAGCCTTCCAGAATACCGGCCACTTCCTGCTCGATACGCTCGGGCGAGGCATAGAGCATGGACGGATCCATGTTGCCCTGCAGCGCCACCTTGTCACCCACCCGGCGTTTGGCGTCGGCGATATTGATGGTCCAGTCCAGTCCCACGGCATCGCAGCCGGTGGCGGCGATGGCTTCCAGCCACTGGCCGCCGTTCTTGGTGAACAGGGTTACCGGTACTCGGCGACCGTCGCTTGCTCGGGTCAGGCCGTCCACAATCTTGGCCATATACTGCAGCGAGAAGTCGTTGTAATCCCGCGGGGTCAGCACGCCGCCCCAGGTGTCAAAGATCATCAGCGACTGGGCGCCCGCCGCCACCTGGGCGTTGAGGTAGCTGATCACGCTGTCGGCCAGCTTGTCGAGCAGCAGGTGCAGGGTCTGCGGCTCGGCATACATCATTTTCTTTATTTTGGTAAAGGCCTTGGAGCTGCCGCCTTCCACCATGTAGGTGGCCAGGGTCCAGGGGCTGCCGGAAAAGCCGATAAGCGGCACTTCCCCCTGCAGCTCGCGACGAATGGTGCGCACCGCGTTCATCACATAGCCCAGCTCACCTTCCGGATCGGGCACGCCAATACGCGCCACATCGGCGGCACAGGTGACCGGACGCTCAAAGCGCGGGCCCTCGCCGGTTTCGAAGTACAGACCCAGTCCCATGGCATCGGGAATGGTCAGAATGTCGGAAAACAGAATGGCCGCGTCCAGCGGAAAACGACGCAGCGGCTGCAGGGTGACTTCACAGGCCAGCTCGGCATTGCGGCACAACGACATAAAGTCACCGGCCTGGGCCCGGGTGGCCTTGTATTCCGGCAGATAACGGCCAGCCTGACGCATCATCCACACCGGCGTATAGTCGGTAGGCTGACGTAACAGGGCGCGTAGATAGGTATCGTTTTTGAGTGGTTTCATTCCGTCGTTCCGCATCGGGTGGCAAAATTTGGCCGCATTGTACCACCACAGCCCGGGAACGCGAAAAACCCGGGGACGGTGCCAGAATGGTCAGTTAATCGCCACTGGCTCTTGACCGGGACGCGACTTTTCTTTAGTTATAGTTAATGAGCCCATCAGGCAGCCCACGGAGGGAACCATGCTCGGGAAACTGGAACAGACCAAGGCCAGACTCGGCGGCATCCACAAGGCACTGGACGCCTTTCTCAACGCCCGCCAGAGTTTACTCGTGGAATACATTCGCCTTTCCACCCATCAGAAAACCCTGCCGGCTCAGGAAGAGCTGCACGAATTCTGCGGCCAGCTGGTCGATTACGTATCGGCCGGACACTTCGAGGTCTATGACCATGTGCTGGCGGCCTATGAGGCTTCAAAGGGCAATGCCCGAGTGCTGGCCGAACGCATTTATCCGCGTATCAAGCGCAACACCGACGACGCCCTCAACTTTCACGACAAGTACACCGAGGCCGACGACGATACCCTGCTGGAACTGGATCAGGATCTGAGCCGGCTGGGCGAGTTGCTGGAAGAGCGCTTTGAGCTGGAAGACCGGCTGGTATCGGCCATTCGCCTCACCGATCACCTGGACACCGGCGAACCTGCCTGAGGAGGCGATTTTGGCCGAACGCAGAGCCCTCAGCCGAGTCCGCTTTAACGCTCAGGCCCGACTGATTGACGCCGGCGGGCAGGAATGGCCGGTAGAAGTGTGCGATCTGTCCCTGCATGGCGCCCTGCTCACTCGCCCCGCTGGCTGGCGGGGCCGTGACGACGAGCGGCTGGAGCTGCAGTTGCAGCTGGATGACGCCGGTCAGCGCATCGTGATGCGCGGCCGGCAACGCCATCATCGGGGGGCCGGACTGGGGCTGGAGTGCGAACTCCTCGACATGGCCAGCGCCACCCACCTGCGTCGCCTGGTGGAACTCAACCTGGGTGACGAGCACCTGCTGCAACGCCAGTTTGTGCACCTGGCCGGTGACTAGAGCGCTTCCAGCGCCTCTTCCAGCTTTTTCACCGCGATCACTTCCATGCCTTCCGGAGGCTGCTTGGGCCGGTTGGCCCAGGGTACTATCGCCCGGGTAAAGCCGTGCTTGGCCGCTTCCGTCAGCCGTTCCTGACCCGAGGGCACCGGCCGGATTTCTCCCGACAGGCCCACCTCGCCAAACACCACCAGCTCCTTGGGCAGGGGCTTATCGCGAAAGCTCGACACCAGTGCCAGCAGCAGCGCCAGATCGGCACTGGTGTCTTCGACCCGCACTCCGCCTACCACGTTGACGAACACATCCTGATCCGCCATCTGCATCCCGCCATGGCGATGCAGCACCGCCAGCAACAGCGCCAGCCTGTTGTGCTCCAGACCCACGGTCACCCGACGCGGATTGGCCAGCTGGGAATAATCCACCAGCGCCTGCAGCTCCACCAGCAACGGCCGGGTGCCTTCCCAGATCACCATGACCACGGAGCCGGTGATCTGCTCCTCGCCCCGGCTGAGGAAGATGGCAGACGGATTGCTCACCTCCTTCATGCCGGTTTCGGTCATGGCGAACACCCCCAGCTCGTTGACCGCACCAAAGCGGTTCTTGTGACTGCGCAGGGTACGAAAACGGCTGTCGGCGGCGCCATCAAGCAGCACCGAGCAGTCGATGCAGTGCTCCAGCACCTTGGGGCCGGCCAGGGTGCCGTCCTTGGTCACATGGCCCACCATCAGGATCACCACCCCCTGCTGCTTGGCAAACCGAGTCAGCTGGGCAGCAGCTTCCCGCACCTGGCTCACCGAGCCGGGTGCCGACTGCACATCGGCCACGTGCATCACCTGAATGGAATCGATCACCATCACCGCCGGCCGCTCTTCCCGGGCCACGTGGCAGATCTGCTCGACATTGGTTTCCGACAGCATGCGCAGCTGATCCCGAGGCAACCCCAGGCGCTGGGCGCGCATGGCCACCTGCTGCAACGACTCCTCTCCGGTCACATACAGGGTTTTCATCCGCCCGGCCAGGCCACACATCACCTGCAGCAACAGGGTACTTTTACCCGCGCCCGGATTACCGCCGATCAGAATCGCAGAGCCCGGTACCAGGCCGCCGCCCAGCACGCGATCGAGTTCACGAAAACCGCTGTCGATGCGCGGAATTTCGGTCATGGCGATTTCGTTCAGGGTCTGCACCTTGTTATCGATGGCGCCGGCATAACCGGAAAATCGGGCATTGCGACTGGACGAGGAAGCTGGCGCCAGGCGAATCTCACTGATGGTGTTCCATTCCTTGCACTCGGAACATTGCCCCTGCCAGCGGGGAAACTCGGCGCCGCACTCGCCACAGACGAAGGCGGTTTTGGACTTGGCCATGCTGTCTCACTCATTAATTCACAAGCTGTTATACTGGCTCAAGATTTTCGCTCACTCAAGCACACGAAAATGGATTTCAGCCCCTATAAAGCCCTGCTTGACCGCATCGTTCCCCTCAGTTACCAGCAGGACGCCGAAACCCTGCTGAACAGCCTGCTGCCGGAAACCGACAGTCGCACCCATTACCGCCTGCTGGCCGAAATCAACCGGCTCAAGGCCCCCTGCCTGCGGGTGCTGGATTTGCGCCAGCTGTTTCCCCAGCAATGCCGCCCGGTGTTGCACCAGGGACTCTATCACATGCTGCCGCCCCGGCTGGAGCAACGCTTTGGCCAGCTGCTTGAGCAGTACAACGGCGATTACACCCGTGGCCTTTACGAGGCCCTGCTGACCGAGCTCGAAACCCTGCGCCAGCAGCCCGCCATGCTCAACAGCACGCCCTGGCACCGGTTGGGCTTTGGCATTCGACGCCAGGAGCCTCGCCTGCAGTTTGTGACGCCGGTGCGTTTTCACCTCGCAGATGGCGAGCTGCAGACCAACAGCCTCGACATTTCGGTGCATGGCCTGATGGCCACCCTGGCATCCGCGGCAAAACTGCCCGAAGAGGTGGAGGTCTCCTTTCCCGGGTTGGCCCGCCAGCCCGCCCTGGCCTGTCTGGCCGAGCCCAGACACTATCGGCGAGTATGCCAGGGCAAAAATGAAAAGGGCCGGGTGCGGCTGCAGCGCATTGAGCCCGACAAGGCCTGGGACCAGGCCCTGGAGCAGTTTATCGACCAGAATCAGGGCCGCTATGGCCAGGATGCAGAAGACCTTTTTGAAACCGCCCTGTCCCAGTGCTGGGGCCGGGCACTGCTGGAAAGTGGGCAGGGCCAGGTGCTGTTTTTTGACGCTCGGGGTAGCCTGCAGCAGGTCCTGTGCAACCGCGCCGGCAAACCGCTGCTGGAATACTGGCAACAAAAGGAACAAGGGGATCTGCTGGGCTGCCTGCTGGCGCCCGAGCGCATTCTCGCCATGGCCGGCCGCTCTCAGGCCAGCATGCTGCTTTACGCATTCCGGGTTCAGGGCAAGACCGCCAGCTACCGTTTCGCCGCCGAGCATGACCGGCTGGAGCAGGATGGGCAACTGGCGCAATTTATCAGTGAAGGACAGCGCGCCGGCACCCTGCAGCTCTATCACCTCAGCCTGTCACCGGTTCGCCTGAGCGACGCCCTGCTGGATGATCTCGACGTCATGGGCCAGACGAAGCTGAAGATGCTGAAATGGCAGCTGTGGCTGACTCCCCTGCCTGCACCCGAGCCGGAACAGCGTTTGCCGGCCCGGCCCCGGCTGCTGCAGCCCTACCTGCTGCCCGCTACCCCAGCGCCACTCAACCTGGTGCCACTGCGCCAGGCGGCGCTGCGCAAGGAAACCCGCTTTCGGTTCAACACCCCGGTAGAGCTGACCTTGGGCGACGCCCTGATCAGGGGGGGAACCGAAGATATTTCGGTGCAGGGCATGAAAGTCAGGCTGGAAAAGGCACTGGAGCTGGAGTTGCTCACAGAGGTGCAACTGAGCCTGCCCGAACTCAGCAAACTGGGCCGGGACTGGAAACTGAAACGATTGCGCTACCGGGTGATCAACCAGAGCGGTGATGGCCACGTACTGCATTTGCAGGCCGAGCCGGCGGGAAAAAACCACGCCGGCTGCCGCTTCTTCACCGCCCTGCTGGCCCAGAACCAGGACAAGCTGCGCGCCCGCCCCGAGACCATGCAACACCCCGCCTGGATACGGCTGCTGACCCGCCAGGCGGTACAGCAACTGGCCGGTCCGGCCTTTATTCTGGGTCGCAATGACGGCGGGTTTTATGTTCAGGGCAGCCTTGCCGCCGACCACCTGCCGGCGCTGATGGGCTGGCTCGGCAATGACGACGACGAGGCCTCTCCGGGCCGGCTGTTGTCCCGGCCGCTGTTGCAGTCGGTCGCCACCATATTGCAACGCCCCAGTGGCAGAAGCCACCTGCTCTCCGAAGTCTGGCTGAGCTCGGATGCGGCCGGTGTTCGCCAGCGCCAGATTGATCCCGATGCGGCCACCCGCGAGCGTCTGCTTGCCAGCGACAAGGAGCTGACCGTGTGCCAGCTGATCAGCAACCGCCTGCAACTGCGCCAGCTCGATCTCTATATGCCGGAGTGGCAACGGCTGACCGAAACCTCGCTCTACAAGACCCAGCAACTGGAGCAGAACCTGGCGGAGCTGTCGCTATTGTGCCAGGTCATCGACATTACCGGACTGGCGCGTTCATCCCTTAACGCGCCTGCAGCAGGCCCAGCACCCCTTCCAGGCTGAGCCGGTTCAGGCACACCGGTGCCTGCTGCTGCACCAGGGGTTTGGCGTGCAGTGCCACCCCCAGGCAGGCCTGGGCCAGCATTTTCAGATCATTGGCGCCGTCGCCGATGGCCACGGTCTGCGCAATGGGAATGCCGTGCTCGTGGGCCAGCTCCACCAGAATATTGGCCTTGGCATCGGCATCGACGATGGCGCCCAACACCTCACCGGTGAGTTTGCCGTCGCGAATTTCCAGGGTGTTGGCAAACACCGCATCCAACCCAAGCTGTTGCTGCAGATGACGGGCAAAGGGCACAAAGCCACCGGAGGCAATGGCCACCTTCCAGCCCATGGCCTTGAGCCCGGCCACCAGCTCGGTCAGACCCGGCATCAGTGGCATGCGGCCGATGACCTCATCGATAATACCGGCATCGGCCCCGGCCAGCGCGGCCACTCGGCGCCGCAGGCTTTCGGAGAACGGCAACGCCCCTTCCATGGCGGCCCGCGTGACCGCGGCCACTTCTTCCCCCACTCCGGCCAAGGCGGCGATCTCATCGATGCATTCGATCTGAATGGCGGTGGAGTCCATGTCCATCAACACCAGGCCGGGCTTGTCGGCCGAGGGTAGTGACGGCACACAGGCCAGATCCCAGTCGGTAGCCACCTGCTGTAGTGCCGCCTTCAGCGCCGGCGACCAGGCCGACAGCCTCAGGCTGGCCAGCTCCCGTCCGGCCACGACCGCCACGGCGCTGAGCTCGACACGAATACCGGCTTCATCCAGCACCTGCAGGCTGGCCACCAGGGCCTGTTTGCTCAGGCGCTCCGCCAGCAACACCAGCCGTCCCTTCACTTCAGGCAGGTGCCCGGCTTCCCATTCTCCCTCACGCCACAGGCATGATTGCTGCGCCAGTGCGTCTTTCCATTCCACTACCCGCTCGGGCAGCTCATTGAGCAACAGTGCCACTTTTGTTCCCTTTATTACTACGACAAACCGGCGCTCAGGGTAGCGTATTGCTTTTTAAGCAGGCAAGAGACAATATTGTCCGCCATGAGCACCCCTCCATCACTCTTTAAACGGTTGCCCTGGCTGTGGCTGCTGGCACTGCTGCTGTTGCTGCTGGCCGGTCGCCAATGGCTGGCGCTGAACGAACTGGGCCAGCGCTGGCAGCTGCTGCCGCACCGCACCTCGGCCTCCGCCCTGGCGGATTTCGCCGAGTTTCAGGCACTGCGGGCGCTGAGCACCGAAGACAGCGAGGCACAGCAACTGCTGGTCACCGAGCTCAGCCACTCACCGCTGGTGCTGTCGGCCCGCCTGTACGACGGCGGCGGCACCCTGCTGGCCGCCACCGACGCGCCCGACGTTGTACCCAGGCAGGCCTATGTAAGGCCCCTGTACGACGAGGAGCGTACCGCCGGCTTTTTGCACCTGAGCCTGTCGGAGTCGGCGCTGACCGCCGAGCAGCACCAACTCTGGCTGCGGCTTTACCGGCAGCTGGGCTGGCTGCTGCCCCTGACCGGCGCCATGGGCGCCCTGCTGACCATGGCGTTGCTGCGGTGGCGCCGGCGACGTGCACCGACCGAATAAGGCTCAGTCGGCCAGCAGTACCGACTCCAGCGCCACTTCCATCATTTGATCAAAGCCGGTCTGGCGCTGGTCGGCGCTGAGCCGCTCGCCGCGCAGTATGTGATCCGAGACCGTGCATATGGTCAGGGCCCGGGCACCGAACTCGGCGGCGACGCCATAAAGCCCCGCGGCTTCCATTTCCACGCCCACTACGCCATAGCGTTTCAACAGCTCGAACAGCTCGCTTTGCGGGGTGTAGAACAGATCCGCCGAAAACAGGTTGCCCACCTTCACCGGCACCTTGAGATGATTGGCCGCCGCCACGGCATGCTGAGTCAGTTCAAAGTCGGCGATCGCCGCCAGATCATGGCCCATAAAGCGGGTACGGTTGACTCTGGATTCGGTGCTGGCGCCCAGACCGATCACCAGATCCATCAGCTTGACGTCGTCGCGCACCGCGCCACAGGAGCCCACGCGAATCAGGTTTTTCACCCCAAACTCGGTGATCAGCTCCTTGGCATAGATGGACACCGACGGTATGCCCATGCCGTGGCCCATGACCGATACCGCCCTGCCCTGGTAGCTGCCGGTAAAGCCCAGCATGTTGCGCACCGCATTCACCTGGCGTACATCGGTGAGAAAGGTCTCGGCAATGTATTGGGCCCGCAGCGGATCGCCGGGCATCAGAATGGTCTCGGCAAAGTCGCCGCGCTCGGCCTTGATATGAGGTGTAGCCATGGTGATGTTCCCGTTAGTCAGTAAAGATCACAAAAAAGAGCGGCCAAAGTCCATGGGGCTGGTGCCAAAGTAGGTCGCCAGGCTCTGGCCGATATCGGCAAAGGTGTCACGCCCGCCCAGTGACCCGGGCTTCAGTCCGGCGCCGGTGGCCAGCACCGGTATATGCTCACGGGTGTGCTCGGTGCCGATCCAGGTAGGATCGCAGCCGTGATCCGCGGTGAGGATCAGCAGATCTTCCGGTTTCAACCGCCGCAGCAGCTCGGGCAGGCGCCGATCAAAGGACTCCAGCGCGGCGGCGTAGCCGGCCACATTGCGGCGATGGCCAAAGCTTGAGTCAAAGTCGACAAAATTGGTCATGATCAGGGTATTGTCCCCGGCCGCTCCCACCTCATTCAGGGTCGCGTCAAACAGGGCGTCGTGACCGCTGGCCTTGACCTTGCGGGTAATGCCGCAATGGGCGTAGATGTCGGCGATTTTGCCGATGGACACCACCTCGCCATGTTGCTCGTCCACCAGCTTTTGCAGCACGGTGGGGGCCGGCGGTTCAATGCTGTAGTCCCGGCGGTTGCTGGTACGTACGAAGTCGGCGGCGCCCTCTCCCACAAAGGGACGGGCAATGACCCGGCCGATGTTGTAAGGCATCAGCAGCTCCCGGGTGAGCTCGCACAGGGCGTACAGCCGCTCCAGGCCAAAATGCTGCTCGTGGCAGGCAATCTGAAACACCGAGTCCGCCGAGGTATAGCAGATGGGTTTGCCGGTACGCACATGCTCCTCGCCCAGCTGTTCCAGTATGGTGGTGCCCGAGGCATGACAGTTACCGAGGATCCCCGGCAGTCCGCCCCGCTCGATCAGAGCGTCAATCAACCCTTGCGGAAAGCTGTTGCGAGTGTCGTGAAAGTAGCCCCAGTCAAACAGCACCGGTACCCCGGCAATCTCCCAGTGGCCCGAGGGCGTGTCCTTGCCCGACGACAGCTCCCGCGCATAGCCGTAGCTGCCGGTGACCTCGACGGGCAGGGTCACGCCTTCCGCCACGGCCCCGGTGCTGTCGGCATGAGCATGAAACAACCCCAGCCGGCCCAGGTTGGGCAGCCGCAGCGGTCCCTCGCGGCCCTCATCGGCCCGCCCCTGGGCGCAGGCGGCGGCGATATGCCCCAGGGTATCGGCACCGACGTCACCAAAGCGGTCGGCGTCGGGAGTGGCGCCAATGCCGAACGAGTCTAGAACCAGGACGATGGCACGTTTCATGGGGTCTCCTTGGTGCCGCCGGGCGGCACGGCCAAAATGGTCAATCTCAGTAACCGCCGGTATTCGGCCCGCGCGTACCGAGCCGCAGCGTGGTCAGTATGTCGTTGAGCAGCCCTGAGGCACCAAAGCGAAAATGCGCCGGGGTAAGCCAGTCCGGCCCCAGCCGCTCGGCGGCCAACCGCAGGTAGTCAGCGGCCTGGGCCGCGGTGCGCACGCCCCCGGCGGCCTTGAAGCCGACCCGGCCACCGCGGAGCTTGATGACGTCAAGCATCACTCCTGCCGCCTCAAGGGTGGCGTTGACCGCCATCTTGCCGGTGGAGGTCTTGATAAAGTCGGCGCCGCCGTCAATGGCCAGCTCGCTGGCGCGCCTTACCAGCGCCGGCGTGCCCAGTTCACCGCTTTCGATGATGACCTTAAGGGTTCGCTCACCACAGGCGGCCTTGCAGGCGTTGACCAGGGCGGGGCCGGTTTGCTCATCACCGGCCATCAGTGCTCGCCAGGGAAACACCACATCCACCTCGTCGGCGCCCGCGGCAATGGCGGCTCGGGTCTCTCGTTCGGCCTTTGCAATATCGCCGCCACCGTCGGGAAAGTTGGCCACGGTGGCCACCCTCACCCTGCCGGCCACTCCCAGTGCAGCCAGGGTGGCGCGGGCCAGCGGCACAAAACGCGCAGACACACACAGTGCCGCTGGCATGCCGGCGGGCGTCAGCGCCTGATGACACAAGGCGATAATGTCGGCTTCGGTGTCATGCTCGTTGAGGCTGGTCAGATCCATCAGTGCCAGCGCCTGCCGCGCCTGCGTTTGCAATTCACTCATTCACTTCTCCCCTGCCATTGCCCCAGTGTACCGATATTTGACCATGAAGGGACACCAAAGTGTTCAGGCCGCCCCCAGCGCCAGAAAAAAACCGGCCAGGGCGGCGGACATCAGGTTTGACAGGGTGCCGGCCAACACCGCCTTCAACCCCAGCCGCGCAATGTCGTGTCGCCGGCCGGGCGCCATGCCGCCCAGGCCGCCCAGCAGAATGGCCACCGAGGCCAGGTTGGCAAAGCCGCACAGGGCAAAGGAGATAATGGCGCGAGTGTGCTCGCTCATGGCCCGGCCGGTGCTGTCCAGCAGCAGTTGGTCGGACAGATAAGGGGCGAAATTCGCATAGGCCACGAATTCGTTCAGCACCAGCTTCTGGCCAATAAAGGAGCCGGCCAAACGGGCTTCCTCCCAGGGTACCCCCAATAAAAACGCCAGCGGTGAAAACAGCCAGCCCAGCAGCCATTCCAGGCTGAGCCCCTCCATGCCAAACCAGGTGCCCATGCCGCCCAGCATGCCGTTTAGCAGCGCAATCAGGCCGATAAAGGCCAGCAGCATGGCGCCCACGTTCATCGCCAGTTTCATGCCAGCGCTCGCACCCGAGGCGGCGGCGTCGATGACGTTGGCCGGACGGTCCTCGTCAAAACCGGCGGCATCGGTCTGATCCTGGGGTTCCGGGGTGGCGGTTTCCGGCAGCAGCAGCTTGGCAAACAGCAGGCCGCCGGGAGCGGCCATAAAGGAGGCGGCGATCAGGTATTCCAGCGGCACCCCCAGAGAGGCATAGCCCGCCAGCACCGAGCCGGCCACCGAGGCCAGGCCGCCGCACATGACCGCAAACAGCTCCGACTCGGTCATGCGGGCAATATAGGGGCGCACCACCAGCGGCGCCTCGGTCTGACCCACAAAGATATTGGCGGTGGCCGAGAGCGACTCGGTGCGTGAGGTACCCAGTGCCTTTTGCAGGGCGCCGCCCAGCAACCGAATCACCCACTGCATGATGCCGAGGTAATAGAGCACGGCGATAAGCGACGAAAAAAAGATGATCACCGGCAGCACCCGCACCGCAAAGATAAACCCCAGTCCGCTTTCAAAGGCGGCGTTCCCCACCAGGCCGCCAAACAGAAAGCTCATGCCGTCGTTGGCATAGGCAATGACCTGGGCGACCCCATCGGACAGGGCCTTGAGAAATTCGCGCCCGGCGGGCACATAGAGCACCAGGGCGCCCAATCCGGCCTGAATGGCAAAGGCACCACCCACGGTACGCAGCCGAATGGCACGGCGGTTGCGGGAACACAGCAGGGCAATGAGGATCAGCACCACCATGCCCACCAGGCTCATGATCAGGGTCATCCGCAAGTCTCTTTAATTTAACGGCAGGGTGTTCTGAGGGTAGAAAAAAACCGGAAATTTACGAGGGAAACGGCGATAGATTTTTGATTTTATGCGCAAAATCGTACTACCAGACAAACAGCCGATCGGCGTTGGCTTCCAGCCCGGCGACCAGCTCGTCGAGGGGCTCGTCGCGCAGTTCCGCCAGGGCGTTCAGCACCCGCGGCAGTCGCTCGGGATGGTTGGGCTGGCCCTGAAAACCGCACAGGGGCATGTCGGGCGCATCGGTTTCCAGCACCAGGGACTCCAGTGGCATGGCGGCGATGACACCGCGGGTCTTGCTGGCCCGTTCATAGGTGATGGTGCCGCCCACCCCCAGATGAATACCCAGCCGCCAGAAGGCCTGCGCCTGTTGCAGGGACCCGGCAAAGCCGTGCACCACGCCGCCCACCGGGGTAAGGCGACGCAGCCATTTCATCAGCACATCGTGAGCCTTGTGGCTGTGCATCATCACCGGCAGGCCGCGCTCGCAAGCCAGCCTGAGCTGAACCGAAAACGCGGCTTCCTGCTCGGCCATGGGCAACCGGCAGGCCATGTCCAGCCCGGTTTCACCGATGGCCACACAACGAGCATCGGCGGCGTCCAGCGCCGCCACCAGTCTCGCTTGCCATTGCGCGGAAGCACCCGCCACCCACCAGGGATGCAATCCCAGGGCGTAGCGGGTACCGGCAAGGGTGTCGCAGAACGCCCGCAGCCCGGGCCACTGGGCCTCTTCCACGCCCGGGATCACCAGCCGGTGGACCCCGGCGGCCTGAGCCCGCCGCCAGTGCTCCTGAGGATCGTCGGCAAAGGCGTCAAAGTCGAGGTGGCAGTGGGTGTCGGTGAGCAGCATGGACAATCCCGGAAAGTGAAGGCGTACTGACTTCAAGAGTATCAGAAAGCCGGGCAAGAAAATGCCGGGACAAGCCCGGCATCGTGTATGGAGCGACGTCACAACCCCGGTGGATTAGTGCTCCCGGGTCTTGCTGAACTGAATGTCCGGGTAACGCTCCTGGGTCAGGTTGAGGTTGACCATGGTGGGGGCGATATAGGTGAGGTTGTCGCCGCCATCCAGGGCCAGGTTGGCGGACACCTTGCGCTGGAACTCGTCCAGCTTCTTGGCGTCCTTGCCATACACCCAGCGGGCGGTAGAGACGTTGACCGACTCATAGAGGGCGTCCACGTTATATTCGGCCTTGAGCCGTGCCACCACCACATCGAACTGCAGCACACCCACGGCGCCCACGATCAAGTCGTTGTTGTCGAGCGGGCGGAACACCTGCACCGCGCCTTCTTCCGACAGCTGTACCAGGCCCTTGAGCAGCTGTTTCTGCTTCAGCGGGTCCCGCAGGCGAATGCGACGGAACAGCTCGGGGGCGAAGTTGGGAATGCCGGTAAACTTGAGCTCTTCCCCTTGAGTAAAGGTGTCACCAATCTGAATGGTGCCGTGGTTGTGCAGGCCGATAATGTCGCCGGCAAAGGCTTCTTCCGCCCGCTCCCGATCACCGGCCATAAAGGTCACGGCGTCGGAAATGCTGACCGTCTTGCCGATGCGCACGTGCTTCATCTTCATGCCCTGGGTGTACTGGCCGGAGACGATGCGCATAAAGGCGATACGGTCCCGATGGCGAGGATCCATGTTGGCCTGGATCTTGAATACGAAGCCGGAAAACTTGTCATCGGCGGCGGTCACTTCCCGCTCCTGGGTCTGACGCGGTTGGGGCGCCGGCGCCCATTCGGTGAGGCCATCGAGCATGTGATCCACGCCAAAGTTGCCCAGGGCGGTACCGAAAAACACCGGGGTCAGTTCACCGGCCAGGAACAGCTCCTGGTCAAATTCGTGAGACGCGCCCATCACCAGCTCCAGCTCTTCCCGCAGCTGTTCGGCCAGGCCGTCACCCACGGCCTCGTCCAGCTCGGGGTTGTCCAGGCCCTTGATGATACGCACTTCCTGAATGGTATGCCCCTTGCCGGACTGATACAGAATGGTCTCGTCCCGGTGCAGGTGATACACCCCCTTGAACAGCTTGCCGCTGCCGATGGGCCAGGACACCGGGGCGCACATGATGTTGAGCTCGGTTTCCACCTCGTCGAGCAGCTCCATGGGGTCGCGAATGTCCCGGTCGAGCTTGTTCATAAAGGTAACGATGGGGGTGTCGCGCAGCCGGGTCACTTCCATCAGTTTGCGGGTGCGGTCTTCCACGCCCTTGGCGGCGTCGATCACCATCAGGCAGGAGTCCACCGCAGTCAGGGTGCGGTAGGTGTCTTCCGAGAAGTCTTCGTGGCCCGGGGTGTCGAGCAGGTTCACCAGACGGTCGTTGTAGGGAAACTGCATCACCGAGGTGGTGACCGAGATGCCCCGCTCCTTTTCCATTTCCATCCAGTCGGACTTGGCGTGCTGGCCCGAGCCGCGGCCCTTGACGGTACCGGCGCTCTGAATGGCCTGGCCGTGCAGCAACACCTTTTCGGTGATGGTGGTCTTACCGGCATCCGGGTGAGAAATAATGGCAAAGGTACGGCGCTTGGCAATTTCCTGCGCTATGGTGCTGTTTGACATGGTGCTATCTTCTGGGTTGACACGGACTCGGGCTGCCGGCGGGTATGCCTGAAAATAAAATCCGCTAGAGTGAACTTGGCTGGCGGCTATTTTCGCCTATTCGGCGGCGCTTAACAATCCGTCTCATGCTCCCCCGCACTTTCCCCCTGCCGGCGAGGCCGTTAAACTTGGCCGTTTTCAGTCAGGAATTCACCCACTCATGTCCCGCGCCACCTGCTCCCGTTGCCGGCTGCCCGAGCGCACCTGCCTGTGCGCCGAGACGCGGCCGCAACCCTGCCCGCTGCCGGTGATCGTGCTGCAGCACCCGCTCGAAGCCAGACACGCCAAAAGCACGGTGCCGCTGCTGCAGCTGGCGCTGCCGACACTGCAACGGGTGGTGGCCGAACACATGGCACCACCAGCGCCTCTACCGCGAGGACGCTGGTGGCTGCTTTACCCCGGTGACGAGGCGGTGGATATCGACACCAGTCCCCCCGGCCGCCTCGACATCGGCGGCCTGGTGGTACTCGACGGCACCTGGCGCAAGACCCGGCGGCTGCGTCACCTCAACCCCTGGCTCAACAGCCTGCCCGCCCTCAGTTTCAGCCAGGCACCTGCCGGCCGCTACGCCATTCGCAAGGGGCCGGGCGGCCATGCCCTGTCCACCCTGGAAAGCCTGACCCATGTGCTGGGCCGAATAAGCCCTGCTTTTGACCCGGCTCCCCTGCACCATCTGCTCGCCTGCCGAGTGGCCCAGTTTCATCCCGACGACTAGAGTAAAAGCGGGTGTTGACGGATCAGGTGTATACAACCGGCTCCCGCTTTGCTCTACATTTCAAGCAGGGAAGTCGGTTGCAGCTGTAGTCAAATACGCTATCATGACGCCCGCTTCGTCTTGCCCCGGCACCGGCTTCGCCGCCCTCCGCCACAAGACAAGCGCAAGCCGTTGATTAACATTGATTTTTAGCATTAAAACCGAATTCAAAACATCGAAGTGGTTGCAAATGCAAGAAAATTAACTGTTAATGAATGTTGACAAACTTCATGTTTTTGAAAAAAATCACCTCACAAATTGTCAACAGTTCAAATTTTGAACTGTATACAGTTTGGAAGCACACAACAGCGCATGTGGTCTCAGCTCCCGCCCTTGGCAGGGCTCTGTTTCGATGCGCTAGGGTCTCAATCAATACAAAATGAAACAGAGAAGGTAAGACCATCATGGAAGCGTATCTGCTGGATTTTGGTAACCTGCTGCTCCGCTGGCTGCACGTGATTGCCGCCATTGCCTGGGTAGGGGAATCCATTTACTTCGTAATGCTCGACAACGGCCTGCGCCCGCCCAAGTCTGAAGAGTGCAAGAAAAAAGGCGTGTTCGGTGAAATGTGGGCCGTGCACGGCGGTGGTTTCTACCACAACCAGAAATATGCAACCAGCCCCGAGCAACTGCCCGAAGACCTGCACTGGTCTTTCTGGAAGTCCTACACCACCTGGCTGTCCGGTTTCGGTCTGTTTACCCTGCTGTATCTGACCAAACCCAGCTTCTATCTGGTCAACCCCGCCTCTCCCTGGGAGTGGGCCGCCAACATGACCGGCTGGCAGGCCAACATTGCCGCCCTGGCATTCTTGCTGCTGGGCTGGATCGTGTATAACGAGCTGTGTAAGCGCATCAGCCCCAACATGGAACGCGATGGCATTCTGTCCGTTGCCGTTGCCGTGATGATGGTGGTGGTTGCCTACCTGAGCACTCACATCTTCTCCGGCCGTGCTGCCTTCCTGCTGACCGGTGCCGTGATGGCCACCGCCATGTCTGCCAACGTGTTCTTCTGGATCATTCCCGGCCAGCGCCGCATGGTTGCCGCCATGAAAGCCGGTGAAACCCCGAACCCGCTCGACGGCAAACGCGGTAAGCAACGCTCCGTGCACAACACTTACTTCACCCTGCCGGTAGTGCTGCTGATGCTGAGTAACCACTACTCCTTCACCTACAGCCATGAACTGTCCTGGGTGATCATGACCCTGTTCATCTTCGCAGGTGCCCTGATTCGTCAGTACTTCGTACTGATGCACGCCGGCCAGATCCGTCCGGGTTATCCCGCCGCCGGTGTGGCGCTGATCCTGGTGGCCATTTGGGTAGGTGCGCCCAAGCCGGTAGCAGCCCCGACTGCTGTTGCTCCGGCTGCCACCCAGTCTGAAACCGCCGCCGGTGAAGAGGCCGCTGCCGCTCCTGCCGCCGCTGTCGTCACCACCGCTCAGGTACTGGAAGTCATGGAAGCCCGCTGTGTGCAGTGTCACGCCGCCCAGCCCACTCAGCCCGGTTTTGCCGCTGCGCCTGCCGGCGTTGTGCTGGACACCGAAGAGCACCTGCTGCTGCAGGTCGGTACCGTCAAGCAGGTTGTTGCCAACAAGTACATGCCGCTGGGCAACATCACCGGCATGACCGACGAGGAGCGCGCCCTGGTGGCCGCCTGGAACGGTCAGTAAGTCATACTGCTTCGCTATGCAAAAGCCCGCCTTGTGCGGGCTTTTTTGTGCTCACGGTTCACCGCATCGCTATCATGCGTCGCAAAATAAAAAAACCAAATAAAGATACTGGCTGATGAAAATTAACATTGCAGTGCAAAATTTAAGCTATTATGGAGCATAATATCGGAGCTGGCTGACACTACTCTCAAAAAGGAAGGCACCATGAACGGCACTGCCAATGACATGCAAAACAACATCTGTGTGGTTACCGGCGCCGCCCGCGGGCTGGGCCGCTGCATCAGCGAAACCCTGGCCCTTGCCGGAGCGGCCCGAGTCTATGCCTGCGACATTGACATGACCCCGGCCGACGCCTGGCTGAGCGAGCACGACAACGTCACCGCCGTGACCCTGGATGTATGTGACGGCGACGCCCTGAGCCACCTTAGCGCCCGCATTCTGGCCGAGCACGGCCGCCTTGACGTGCTGGTGAACAACGCCGGCATCACCCGCGATGCCCTGCTGGAAAAGATGACCGACACCGACTGGGATCGCGTGCTGGATGTAAATCTCAAGGGCGTCTTCCTGATGACCCAGGCGATGCTGCCGCTGATGAAACTGCACCAAAGCGGCAGCATCGTCAGCATCTCTTCCATTGTGGGCACCGATGGCAACATTGGCCAGAGCAACTACGGCGCCAGCAAGGGGGGGCTGATCACCATGACCAAGGGCTGGGCCAAAGAGCTGGCCCGAGGCGGCGCCCAGATTCGGGCCAACTGCATCGCCCCCGGCTTTATCAATACCGAGATGACCCAGGCAGTGCCGCAAAAGGTGCTGGACAAGATGACCGCCCGCATTCCCCTCGGCCATCTGGGTGAGCCCACCGACATTGCCCAAGGGGTGCTGTTTCTGGCCAGCCAGCGCGCCCGTTACATCACCGGACAGGTACTAAAAATTGATGGCGGGCTGGTGTTGTAAGGCAAGCACCAGGGCCCGGTGTTGGGTCCGCCTGGCTCATCGCCAACCTACCCTCCTCGCCCGTCGAGGAGTGGTATGCAACGCTCAAACTTAATGACGCCACCACAGGGATTACCGAAGCTGACCGGCTTGCAGCGTGTCGGCGCAGGTAACGCTGCTGATGCTTCGGGCTAGCACTGACTGGCAAAGACTTACAGCACCTGGGCGCGATTGCCCAGGTGCAGCCGTTGCCGCAGGCGGCGAGCCAGCACGTCCACCAGCATGTTAAGCCCGGCGCATACCAGCAGCAGCACCATGGCCCGGTCGAAACGGAATTCGCTGAAGGCCGAGTCGATAAAAAAACCCAGCGTGGGAATGCCCAGCATGCCGAGAATGGCGGTTTCACGAATAAGGTTTTCAAACCGGTACAGGCTGTAGGCCATAAAGGCACGATAGAGTCGGGGCAACACTTCAAAAACGTACAGGTTCAGGCCACGGGGCGCGTCTTCCCGCAGGCTCAGGGTATTGAGGTGATGGCCCAGTAAATGGGCGATAATAGCGCCGTTATGCAGGCCCAGTGCCAGCATGGCCGGCAGCATACCCGGCCCCAGCAGCAGCATGCCGATAAAGGCCAGCAGATACTCCGGCAGGGAGCGCATCAGCACCAGCCAGCCATGACTGGCCTGCCGGCTGACGACATTGCCGAAACGCCGGGAAATAGTCGGAAACCACAGCAACGCCAGCACACCGGTCACCACCAGTGACACCAGCGCCAGCACCAGGGTATTGGCCAGCCCAGGCCCCACCTGCTGCTGCCACAACGACGCCCACCAGGGCCAGAGTCCGGTCCAGTCCCCGGAGCGCAGGGGGGCGGGAATAATGTCTTCGGTAAAAAAGCGAACCATCAGCCCCCAGTTCAGGCTGGCCACCGGCGGCAGCCAGAGCACCGCCGCCAGCAGATATACAGGCACCAGCCGGCCCCGCAGCCACCAGCGCAGAGTGGCGATGATCAGCACCAGGGCATAGAAAAAGACAGCGGCCTCATCGTAATAACCCTGGCGCAACAGGGATTCCAGGTGATAGCCCAAGGTGGGCAGGCCGATAAAGCCCAGCACCGCCGAGCTGCGAATGCCGCACTCCAGCCGGTAGCCGGTGTAGGTGGCCATCTGCCGCCAGCACAGCGGCAGTTGCAGGTAGACGAGCCGGCTCAGCCGGCCCAAGCCCGCCGGAAGGGCCTGCTCCGGGGCCGGATCGGCTTCCTCAAACAGCTCGCCGTAGATCTTGGCAAAGGTGCCCGCATAGGGCAGTGCAATAGCCAGCACCCCGGCCAAGGCCGAGAGCCCCAGCAACTGCATAAACAACAGCGCCCAGAACAGTTCGTGCACCGCCCTGAGCCCCGCCGCCAGCCGGCGCACGCCGGCACTGCGATAACCACAAGCGAGAAACAGGCCCAGTATGGCGCCGAGCGCCACCCCTTGCAGGGCAAAGGCCAGGGTGTTGGCCAGCGCCGACAGCAACACGGTGGCATCGGGCCAGGCCGGCAACAGCAGGCCGGCACCCAGTCGGCCCAGCTCATACCAGGGATCCACGGCGGTAATGGCAAAGTCAGCCCAGGGCAGGCACAGCAGCGCCAGCGCCACAAACAGCAGGCTGGTACGCCCCATGGAAGCAGACGGGATCATAAGGAGGTGTACAGGGCCCGCAACTGGGCCGCACTCAGTTCGCTACTTGGCGCATCCAGCACCAGCCGCCCCTGGCGCAATCCTACAATGCGGGAGCAGTGAGTCAGTGCCTGCTCCACGTTATGCAGCGCCAGCACCACGGTCTGGTGCCGTGCGCACACCAGCTGCAACAGTTCGGCGGCCTGACGCTCGTCCAGCGCCGACACCGGCTCGTCACCGATAAACACTGGTTTTTGCTGATACAGCGCCCGGGCCAGGCTGACCCGGCTCTGCTGACCACCGGACAGGGCGCCGGCCGGACGCCAGAGCTGACCACTCAGCCCCAGCCGGCTGGCCAGCCCGGCGATCTCTGCCTTTGGAGTTGCCAGCGGCCTGACCAGGTTGGCCAGGTTGTACCAGAACGGATGGCGTTCCAGCCGGCCCATGTAGATGTTGTGAAAGGCGCTCAGCACCGGCACCAGGCCGGGCTGTTGCGGACACCAGGCCACATCACTGGGGCGAAGCTCACGCAGCCGGCGCAGCAGGGTGCTTTTGCCGGTGCCCGACTCTCCCAGCAGGGCAATTTTGTCCCCTCGCCTCACCTTCAGGGTCAGGGCCTCAAGCACCGGCTTGCCGGCATAGCCGAGACTGGCCCCGTCAAATCGAAACAGGGTGGCCGGCTCGCTCATTACCGGGCGGGATCCATAATGCCGATGGCCACGGCGGTGTCGCGAATGGGGGCGTAGTCGTCGTTGGTGGCATTGACAAAACCGGAGCGGGGAAAGGCCGCCAGCAGCTCGGGATCGCGCATCTCCAGCAGCGCCTGTTTCACCTTTTCCTTGAAGCCGTCACCGAAGCGGGCGTTCACATCGCCGCGAATGCTCCACTGGTAGTCGGGGTACTGGGGGCTGGTCCAGATCACCCTGACCTTGCTTTCATCGATATTGCCTTTTTCCATCTCGGCATCCCACACCGCGTAGTTGACCGCCCCGACTTCATAGGCTCCGGACTGCACCAGACTGATGGTGCGGTTGTGATCGCCGGAGAAGCCGACTCGAGAGAACAGGGCTTCGGGGGCCTGAGCAAAATGCTGACGCAAAAAGAATTCCGGCATCAGTCGGCCGGAAGTGGAGCCCTTGTCACCAAAGGTAAAGCGCTTGCCGGCCAGCTCCGCTGGTAACTGCTCACTTTCAGTGAGACCAGTGCTTTCATGGGCAATCAGGTAGCTGACAAAGGCAGTATCTTCCGCCCCCTGAGCAATGGCTTCGCTGCCTGGCACCAGCTCTCGGGCCTGTACACCGGTCAGGCCACCGAACCAGGCCAGCTGCACCTGATCGTTACGAAAGGCGCTGACCGCCGCCGGATAGCTCTTCACCGGAATGTACTGTACCTCTACACCCAGCTTTTCAGACAGGTAATCGGCAATCTTGCCAAAGCGTTCGGTAAGGTGACGTTCGTCCTGATCCGGAATGGCGGTAAAGACGAAAGGTTCGGCCTGAGCCAGGCCGCTCAGGCACAGGGCCGCCAGGCCCAGCAGGCGGGCACGCAGAGACAGGGTCATAATCGGTTCCATTTGACAAGAAGGGCAGCAATTATAGCCCAAAGCCTGGAAGGATCAGAGCCCCAGCCAGTCGTTGACCAGCGCCATATACACCAGGGTGCCGGCCAGAATGCTGGTCAGAGCCTGGCGCCGCCATAACTGCAGCACGGCCACCACCGCCACCGCAATCAGCTGATCCCGGCCGTCGGCGGGCGAACTCCAGTTATGCACGCCCACGGCATAGAGGGTCAGCAGCACCATCATGGCCACCGGCAGGCGCCGGCCCAGCACCTGAATACGGTGATGATGGGCAATAACGCCTCTGGCCACAAAGGGAAAGGCGCGCAGGCCAAAAGTGACGCCCCCCATGATCAGTGCCGCCAGCAGGTAATCGGTATCAGACATGGGTCATTTTCTCCCTGGTGTTGGGCTCGGGCCAGGCCAGTAACACCAGCACCAGCATGATGGAGGCCGCCAGCAGGAAGTAATCACTGACCAACACACCGGCCACCGCCGCCGCCACCACGCCCAGGGCCACGGCGCCCCAGTCTTTCTTGGCGCGAATTTGCTCCACTGCCAGCACGGTAAACAGCGCCGTCAGGGCAAAGTCGAGCCCCTGCAGACCGGGGGGCAAGCCGCGGGCCAGCACCATGCCGGCAAGGGTGCCCAGCACCCAGTAGCCCTGATTGAGCAGCACCACCCAGAGTGCAGTTTCGCTGTCTTTTACCCGGCCCGAAGCACTGAGCAGGGAATAGGTTTCATCGGTAATACCGAAAATAAAATATTGCCGGCCAATCACCCCCTTGGGCAACAGGTGATAGAGCGACAGGCCGTAGAAAAGGTGGCGAAAGTTCACCAGCAACGTCGCCACCGCCAGATCAATCCAGCCGATGCCGGCGGCCAGCAGGCCTACCGCCAGATATTGCATGGCCCCGGCGTACACCAACACGCTCATCAACGGCGCCCAATACCAGGTGAGCCCGGCATCCACCCAGAGCACACCAAACACGGCCCCCAACGGCAAATATCCCATCATCACCGGCAAGGTCAGCGACACCAGCCCGCGTTTGCTTGTCATTATTATTCTCCTCTCTTCAGCCTTGGGAAAATAAGGGATTAATGATGGGAGGGCAAGGTCGTTCAGGCGGGAAAACGCAGGGTAAAGGTGGTGCCGTCGTCGTCGCTGTGAACGCTCACTTCGCCACCGTGCAGCTGCATAATGGAGTCGACAATGGCCAGCCCCAGGCCGCCGGTGTCACCGCCCTGGGTACGGGACGGATCGCAGCGGTAAAAGCGGTCAAACAGCCGGGGCAAATGCTCACCGGCAATGGCCGGACCTTTATTGTGCACAAAGACCGCCACACCATTGGCAGTCTGCTCGCTGCCAATGGTGATGGGCTGGCCCGGCTCGCCGTAACGCAGGGCATTGGCCAGCAGGTTGGCCAGGGCTCGGCGCAACAGCTCTCCATCGGCCAGCACCTCACCGCGGGCCCGGTTCACCAGCACCGTGTTCGCTTCTTCCGCCATGCCCTCAAAATACTCGCATAACTGCTCAATCAACGGCGCCAGGGCCACCGGAAACCGCTTTATTTCTGCCTGAGGCTGCTCGCTGCGGGCCAGAAACAGCATGCTGTTAATCATGCGGCTCAGCCGCTGGTATTCCTCCAGATGGGACGCCAGCAAACGTTCATATTCTTCCGTGGTGCGAGGCCGGCGCAGGGTATGCTCGGTATGGCCCACCAGATTGCTGAGGGGCGTGCGAATTTCGTGGGCCAGATCTTCGGAAAAGCGCGACAGCCGGCCAAAGCCGTCTTCCAGCCGGGCCAGCATGTGATTGAGGCTGTCGCCCAGCTCGCGCAGCTCGTCGGGCAGTTGCTGCGTGCTCAGCCGCCGGTGCAGCCGGCGCACCTCAATGGCCCCGGCTTCTGCCGCCAGCCGCCGCACCGGCCTGAGTCCGCGCCGGCTCACCCCCCAGCCGAGGGCAAAGGCCACCAGGGCGCCGCCGGCCAGCGCCAGCAGCAACCGCCAGCGGTAGGCCGCCAGCATCTGTTCCCGGGGCGCCAGCAGCTTGCCCGCCACCAGCATCAGGCTGGTGTCGCCCTGCTTCAAGGGGCGCCAGGCCAGGCGGGCATTGCCGTCATCGTTATAACCCAGCCGGGTCTGCCCCGCCGACAGGCCAACGGGCACCGCCAGCCCGGCGGGGTTGACCGAAATCAGCACCTCGCCGTCCAGGTTCAGCACCCACAGCAGACTGTCTTCATTGCCGAGCATATTGGCATACAGGGTCGGCCGGTTGCGCAGCTCATCGATGCTGTCGCTGCTGGTGAGCAGGGCCTGCATGTGCTCAAGGCGCCCGAGCAGGCTCTGATCGTCCCGCCAGGCCAGTTCCCGCTCCAGGGAAAAATACAGATAAAAGCCCAGGCTGCCCAGCAGCAGGGCGCTGACCAAAGCAAACATCAGCGCCAGCCGCAGGCTCAGGGACGACAGCACGCGCTTCATTCCCGTAGCTCGCACACATAACCCATGCCGCGCACGGTGTGAATGACTTTGGGCTCGAAGTCGTCGTCAATTTTGGCCCGCAGCCGGCGAATGGCCACGTCCACCACATTGGTGTCGCTGTCAAAGTTCATGTGCCACACCTGTGAGGCGATATAGGTGCGCGACAGCACCTCGCCCTGGTGGGACAGCAGCAGCTGCAGCAAGGTGAATTCCTTGTTGGTGAGATCAATGCGCTGCCCGCCCCGGCTGACCCGGCGCGCCAGCGGATCCAGCTGCAGATCCGCCAGCTGAAAAAACATCGGTTCCGCCGGTTTGCCCCGGCGCAGCAGCTTGCGGGCCCGGGCCAGCAGCTCGGCAAAGGAAAACGGCTTGGCCAGATAGTCATCGGCGCCCTGCTCCAGGCCGCGCACCTTGTCTTCCACCGCGTCCCGGGCGCTCAGGCAGATCACCGGGGTATCGCCCTGGCTGCGAATAAACTGCAGCAGCTGCCAGCCGTTCAGGCCCGGCAGCATGATGTCGAGGATCACCAGATCAAAGGGGCTTTCCTCCAGCAGGTAACGTCCTTCCTGGCCGTCTTCGGCCACTTCCACCTGATAGCCGGATTCGGTAAAGCCCTTTTTCAGGTAATCGGCGGTTTTGGCTTCGTCTTCCACCACCAGAATGCGCATGAATGACCTCGCTCAATACGATGCATGCCGGCAGTTTATCACCGAATGCGCCCGCACCGGTTTGATGACGGTTTTGTAATAAAGCGGTAAGGGGTTTGCAAGGCACGCTCGGGCATGATGAGCCCATGTCGCCGGCAGGTTCCAGTGACAGCCCACTTTCTTACTCTGAAGGAGAACAGCATGAGCCTTAAACATGTTCTGGCCGGCGCCATGATGGCCGGTGTATCCACCCTTACCCTGGCCGCCGGCAACCCACTGAGCGTGCATGTCCTCAACCTGGAAAGTGGCCTGCCTTCCCCCGATGTGAAGGTGGTGCTGGAACAAAAGCAGGGTGACGACTGGGTCGAGCTGAACAGCGCCGTGACCAACGAGCAAGGCCGCATTACCGCCCTGTATCCGGCAGGTCGGGAGCTGGAAAAGGGCACCTACAAGGTCACCTTTGAAACCGGCGACTGGTTTGAACAGCACGACACCGAGACCTTTTTCCCTGAGATTCCGGTGATCTTCAGCGCCGACGGCGAGCTGGATCACTACCATGTGCCGCTGCTGCTGAGCCCTTACGGCTTCTCTACCTATCGCGGCAACTAAGTCCGGCCGCTATAGCAAACACCAAGTCCTGTGTATAAAAAAAGAGAGCCTCGGCTCTCTTTTTTGCATTGCTTTCTCTAAGCACAAAAAAGAGGCGCCGAAGCGCCCCTGAATGGCATAGCGTGCGAATTACAGCGCGCGCAGAATATTGTCCACGCTGTCCTTGGCGTCGCCAAACAACATGACGCTGTTTTCCCGGAAGAACAGCGGGTTCTGCACACCGGCGTAACCGGTGTTCATGGAGCGCTTGAACACCACCACCTGCTGGGCCTTCCACACTTCCAGCACCGGCATGCCGGCGATGGGGCTGGCCGGATCCTCGGACGCCGCCGGGTTGACGGTGTCGTTGGCGCCGATCACCAGCACGGTGTCGGTGTCGTCAAAGTCATCGTTGATCTCGTCCATTTCCAGCACCACGTCGTAAGGCACCTTGGCCTCGGCCAGCAGCACGTTCATGTGACCGGGCAGACGACCCGCCACCGGATGAATGCCAAAGCGCACCTTGACACCGGACGCCCGCAGCTTGGACACCAGTTCGGCCACCGGGTACTGGGCCTGGGCCACCGCCATGCCGTATCCGGGGGTGATGATCACGGAGCTGGAGCCCTTCAGCATTTCGGCCACGTCTTCGGCGTTCACTTCGGTGTATTCACCGTCCTCTTCCTCACCGGAAGAGACGGTGCCGTCGGAGCCAAAGCCACCGGCAATTACCGAGATAAAGGAGCGGTTCATGGCCCGGCACATGATGTAGGACAGAATGGCACCGGAGGAGCCCACCAGGGCGCCGGTCACGATCAGCAGATCGTTGGACAGCATAAAGCCCGCGGCGGCGGCGGCCCAGCCCGAGTAGGAGTTGAGCATGGAGATCACCACCGGCATATCGGCACCGCCGATGCTGGCCACCAGATGCCAGCCAAAGGCCAGGGCGATCAGGGTCATCACCAGCAGGGCAAAGGTGGAACCTTCCACCTGCACAAACCAGATCAGCAGAATGGCAGAGACCACCACCGCCAGCAGGTTGAGCTTGTGTCGGTGCGGCAGGGCCAGCGGCTTGGACGACACCAGGCCGCGCAGTTTGCCAAAGGCCACGATGGAGCCGGTAAAGGTCACCGCGCCGATAAATACGCCGAGGAAGATCTCGGTGTTGTGAATGTTGAGCATGGCGCCGGACAGGTCGCCGTGGTCAATATAGGTGTTGTAGCCCACGAACACCGCGGCCAGACCCACGAAGCTGTGCAGAATGGCAATCAGCTCCGGCATCTCGGTCATTTCCACCTTGAGCGCAAAGCGAATGCCGATGGCGGCGCCGATGGCCATGGCCACGATGATCCAGCCCAGGCCGGTGACCTCGGGGTTAAAAATGGTGGCCAGCAAGGCAATGGCCATGCCCGCCACGCCATACCAGTTACCGGCCTTGGCCGACTCCTGTTTGGACAAACCGGCCAGGCTCATGATAAAGAGCACGGCGGCCACGATATAAGATGCAGTTACTAGTCCTTGTGACATTTAATCAGCCCTTCCTAAACATCTTCAGCATGCGATGTGTCACGGTAAAACCGCCAAACACGTTAATTGAGGCGATCAGCACCGCCACGAAGGCGAGGAAGCTGACGAAACCACCCGAGCCCACCTGCGACAGGGCGCCCACCACGATAATGCCGGAGATGGCGTTGGTCACCGACATCAGCGGCGTGTGCAGGGAGTGGGACACATTCCAGATCACGTAGTAGCCCACGATACAGGCCAACACGAACACGGTGATGTGCGACAGAAACTCCGCCGGCGCCACCGCCGCCAGCCAGGCGAACAACAGCACGCCGGCACCGCCCAGGTAATACTTGAGGTTGCTCGGCTTCTTGGCATGGGGCTCGGCCGCGGGCTGAGCCGCCGCCTTGGCCTTGGGCGCCGCCGACACGCTGATAGCGGGCGGCGGGAAGGTCACTTCACCATCGCGGGTGACCGTCATGTTGCGCAGTACCACGTCGTCAAAGTCGACGTTGATGTTGCCGTCCTTTTCCTTGCACAGCAGCTTGGCCAGGTTGACCAGGTTGGTGGCGTACAGGGTGGAGGACTGGGTCGGCAGGCGACCGTTAAGATCGGTGTAACCGATGATCTTGACGCCGTTGTCGGACACGAACAGCTCGCCCGGCTTGGTCAGCTCGCAGTTACCGCCGTTCTGGGCGGCCAGATCCACGATCACCGAGCCCGGTGCCATGGCGGCCACCATGTCGGCGGTGATCAGCTTGGGTGCCGGCTTGCCGGGGATCAGGGCGGTGGTAACGATAATATCCACCTCTTTGGCCTGCTCCATGAACAGGGCCATTTCGGCGTCGATAAAGGCCTGGCTCATTTCCTTGGCGTAGCCGTCGGAAGAGTCGCTCTCCTCTTCGTAGTCCAGCTCCAGGAACTCGGCGCCCATGGAGTTGATCTGCTCTTTTACCTCGGGGCGGGTATCAAAGGCACGTACGATGGCGCCCAGGGAGCCGGCGGCACCGATGGCGGCCAGGCCGGCCACACCGGCACCGATCACCAGCACCTTGGCGGGGGGCACCTTGCCGGCGGCGGTGATCTGGCCGGTAAAGAAACGACCGAATTCGTGGGCGGCTTCCACCACGGCACGATAGCCGGCGATGTTGGCCATGGACGACAGCGCATCCAGGGACTGGGCGCGGGAAATGCGCGGCACCATGTCCATGGCAAGCACGGTCACGCCCTTATTCTTGAGCTGTTCAACCAGCTCGGGGTTTTGGGCCGGCCAGATAAAGCTGACCAGGGTGGTGCCCACCTGCAGCCGTTCGATTTCCTCGGCAGTGGGTGCATTCACCTTGTAGATAATGGCGGATTGCCAGGCCTCGTCGGCACTCACCAGTTGAGCGCCGGCCGCCGCAAAGGCGGTGTCTTCAAAGCTGGCCTTACTGCCCGCGCCTTGTTCCACGCAGACGTCAAAGCCCAGTTTGCGCAGCTGTTCAACGGACTTGGGGGTCGCTGCCACCCGGGTCTCTCCGCTGAGCGTTTCCCTTGGAATTCCGATTAACATAATAATTCCCTGATTCATGTTGATATCGCGTCGGGCGCGCACCCGACGTTCAGCAAGCTGTTCCTTCAACCGCTCGGCAGCCTTGCCTGTGTTGCGCCAGCAAAATGACGTTGTTTTACAACGGCGCCGTTTTGTTTACGCATATCCAATGATGCATTTTGTATTTTTAAGCATAATTGCACACAAAGTTTCACGAAAACTTGCACAACAAGTTTTAAGTGAAGATATAACGTAAGAAAAATACAGCGCGAAAGTCAATATACTGGCTCAGTCGAAAAAAGATAAATCGATCTTTCCTCGAGCCTCGATAGGCTCTGACTTTCAATCGTTAAGGTATCATTTATCATCAAATGGCCAAGCGGTCATTTGATGAGCAGGATCACAGAAGGGTGAAAGGAGTCAGCCGACCGCCGTAGGCTGACGCGCCAGCGGGTGCTGTGAAAAGAGCCGGGCCAGCTGGGCATATACCGCCGGATAGGCGCCATGCAACAGCCGCGGATCGGTAAAGAACAGCTCCGTCGCCACCGCCAGAAACTCCGCCGGATGGGTGGCGGCGTACGGATCTATGGGCGCCTCACTGCATTCGACCTTGCGCCGCAGGTCGTCAAAGGCGGCCTGAAAGTCACGACGCCATTCGGCCATGGCCATGCCGGGACGCATGGGGGGCACGCCGTCGGCCTCGCCGCCCAGCATGTCGAGCTTGTGGGTCAGCTCGTGAATGATGAGGTTATAACCGTCCCAGCCGCCATCGTCGGCCAACTCGCTCCAGGCCAGCACCAGCGGCCCCTGTTGCCAGGACTCGCCGGCATGCTCCGCTTCCACCTCACTGACCAGGCCGTATTCGTCCTCCACGCTTTCGCGCCGAGTCACCGGCGCGGGGATCAGAATGATTTCGTGAAAGCCTGCATACCAATCCAGCCCCAGGTGCAGTATGGGCAGCGCCGCCTGCAAGGCCAGTGCCGCCGTCTGCCGTGGCGTGGGGGTAACCCCGAGCAGGGTCAGGGTTTTGCGCGCCAGCAACTCGTTACCCAGTTCGCACAGGCATTGTTGCTCGGATTCACTCAGGCCCTGCAAAATGGGCAGGGCCTGCAACGCCTCCTGCCAGGGCAGCGGGGCGGCAGGCGGATGTTTACGGGTAAGCCAGTCAAACCAGCCCATGACGGTTACTTCACAAAGAGATACCAGTAGCCAAACAACAGATTAAAGCCGGCAAAAAACAAAATGCCCACCCGGCTCAGTATCACCATGCCCTTGCCCAGCCGGTATTGCTCGGGTACCTGCGGCAGGTTCATCAACCGGAAATTCAGCCAGGCAAACACCAGGGCACTGATAAAGGCGGAGATCATGGCGAACTCCAGCATCGCCAACAGGGCCCCTTTAAAAAACATGATAATAAAGGCCGCCACCACGCCCATCACCACCATCAGCGGATAGGTATAACGTGCGCCCTCACCGGTAGGGCCGCTGCCCTTGGGCTGGCCAAACTGCACAAAGCACTCGCTCAGCGAACGGCTGTAGCCGTCCAGCACGGTGACCGTGGTGGAAAACATGCACAAAAAGGCGATAAAGGCGATCAGCCAGCGGCTCCACTCACCCATCACGCTGGCATAAACGTCGACCAGCTGATGAGCAAAGGCGATGCCGGATGTGGCCAGGGCCTCGCCACTGCCGTGCAGCACCAGGGCACCCAGGGCCACAAAGGCAATGGCCAGCAGGGTGGAGGTCACATAACCCACGTTAAAGTCGACCAGGGCCCCCTTATAATCCAGCTCGGCGCCCAGCACCTTTTGCTTTTGCCGCAGCCAGACGCTGTTCCAGGAGGACAGCTCAATGGGGGCCGGCATCCAGCCCATCAGGGCCACCAGAAAGCCAACCGAGGCCAGGTTCCACGGACTGGGGGCCACAAAATCCGGCGTGGCCACGCCTCCCCGGTTAAGGGCGATAAACACCGCGGTGACCGTGGCGATGGCCAGGCCGACAATGATCCACTTGGTGACGCTGTCGAGGGTCTTGTAGTGCCCTGTGATCAAAAACACCAGGGAGCCCGCCAGCACTATCATGCTGAGCTGAGTCACGCTCAGGCTGTCGCCGATAAAGAGCCCCAGAATGCTGCCGCAGAGCATGGCCACGCCGGCGGTGCTGACCACGGAAGCAAAGAGGTTAAGCAGGGTAAACAGGCGCAGGTAGCCGCGGCCAATGCGATCATACCCCTGGATCAGGCTCTCATTGGCGGCCATGGTGTAACGGGCGCCAATCTGAAAGAAAGGATACTTGAGCAGGTTAACCAGCAGAATCAGTCCCACCAATTGCCAGCCGTAAATGGCACCGGCCTGGGTGGAAGCCACCAGATGAGAGCCGCCAATCGCCGCCGCCGCGCCCAGTATGCCCGGGCCCAACACCCGCATATAGTGACTTATGCTACGGGACTCGCCCTTTGCCATTTCAACCGCCTGCGACATACCGCCTTCCTGCCTGTTTACATTGTGTTTTAAAAAGAAAGACAGGTAAAAGGCCACAGCAAACAGCATAAAGCAACTGCTTTTTAGATGTGTTTATGGCCCCAAAAAGACAAATAAACCAAAATAAAAACACCAAAAGAACTATTGTTTGGTTTTGATTTTACCGTTCAGCCCATGACGGCACAAAGCCGCTAAATTACCACATTAAATAATTCCACTTGTTACCATCGTTTTCGCCGCCGCCATCGGGCTACTGAGGCTACTGCCGGCCTTCACTCCCCCTGGCCAACAGGGTCTGCCCGGTGGCGGGCACCCGGCCGTTAAGGGTAAAGGGAATGGATTCAAGCCTGCCCTTGTTGTTGACCTGTACTGCCAGATGCAGATGAGGGCCAGAGCTGTAACCGGTATGGCCCGAAGCGGCCACCACCTGACCGGCCCGTACCCTGTCCCCCTTTTTTACGGTCAGCGAATGGGTATCCAGGTGGGCATAGAGGGTCATGGTGCCATCATTGTGACGCAGCCTGAGGTGGTTGGATTTGCCTCGGTATCGGGCCGCCAGGCCCCCTCCTACATGGTGATCCACGGCCGCCACCACCACACCGTCGGCGGTGGCCAGCAGAGGTGTGCCCACCGGCAGGGCAATGTCCAGGGCGTAACGGTTGGACGCCTTGTTATGGCTGAAATCGCCATTAAACCCCTGTGAGATACGAAAGGCGCCGGACACCGGCGGGCTCATGTTCACGGCACCAACAACCACCGGAGCAGCTTGATTACGATACTCTTTCCACGCTTTCACCCGAGGACTGACAATGGTGCTGCCGGCAATTTTTTGCACGCGATGGTCGCTGTCCACTTGGTTACGCCCCTGATGACTGCTGTAGGCAAAACCATAGTCATAACCCCAGGCACCCGGGCCGGAAGGGATGAGCTTGCCAAGGAACTTTTCTTCCCGTGCGGGCAACACCACGGCCTGCTGCAAGGCCGCGGGAATCACCACATTTTGCTGGCTGGAGAACTGCAAATTCAGTTGGGCTCTGCTGGCGAGGCGGTTAAGGGCAAAAAAGTAGTGGCCATCGGGCTTCTTCACCACCCGAACCAGAATGCCGTCCTTGTTGACCGCATCCTGGTGCCAGCGATGACCAGAAACTGCCTTCAGGCGGTTGTCGGTGTAGTGCACCACGCCGGCGGCATCTCGATAACGATAGATTTCGGCTTGCGCGGACGTCATCCATGCCAGCGCCAGCCAACAGGCAAGCAGGCCTCTCATAATACATCCCTGTGAGAGCGTGTGCTTTTCAGTATAGGAACTAGAGCCGCTTTTGCATGATCACCGCGTCTTCATGGCCGACGTCGGAGGGGTAATAATTGCGGCGCCGGCCACTCTCTTGATAGCCGGAGGAGGCATACAAATGAATGGCGGCCAGATTTGAAGCCCTGACCTCCAGCCACAACCAGCCGAGCGCTCGCGCCCGGCACTGGGTGAAATAGTGTTCCAGCAGCCTTCGGCCCAGCCCCCGGCCCTGCCACGCGGGAGACACGCAAATATTCATCAGGGTGCTCTCGTCAAGTACGCTGTCGGCAATAAAGTAGCCCTGCAGTTGCTGCCCGTGCCACAACGCGCCGGTAAAATAGCGCTCGCCAAAGACATCGGCCAGCAGTGCCCGGCTCCAGGGATGGGCATGGGCCGCCTGCTCCAGTGCGGCCATGGCGTCGAGGTCGGCCAGACTCAGGGGACGGAATTCAGGCTGCACAGCCGGCTCCAGAGTTCTCGTTTCTGACTTGCGGTCAGGGGCAGTGAAGCCTGCCAAGCCAGATCGTCGGCGGGAGTGGTGAGGTTGAATCCCAGCATAACGCGCGCGCCGGGGCGACCGGCGGCCAGCCAGGCGGTTTCGTCCTGTACCAGAGGACGAACGCCATTCAGTGCCAGGGTGAGATCGTCAAACAGGCGCTCGGGCAGGCGCTGTCCCTGACCGGTGATCAACAGTACATCGGCAACGGGTGACGGAGGCTCGGGGGCATAAGGCAGACGCTCGCCATGGGTGCATTGCCATACTGGCAACCCCATAAACCGCCAGAGCCGGGATTGTAATGGCTTCATGATCACTCCATAACGCAAAAGGCCAGCACTGAGGCTGGCCTTTTCGGTGAAGCTGGCAGGGGCAGAGGGACTCGAACCCCCAACCGTCGGTTTTGGAGACCGCTGTTCTACCAATTCGAACTATGCCCCTGCAACACGAGGCGAATTATAACCGGCGGCGATCAAAGGTAAAGGGCTTTTTCCTGCACGCCGGCGCGTTCGCTCACTCTTTCACCGTTTGAGCCCATTCGGTCCGGGTATTTTGCTTTGCCGCCGCATTTCTCTATAATCCGGTCGGTTTGCAAACAAGCGGAGCTGATATGCCCCATTCCCATTGCCACTCTTGGTCCGTGGTGGTGCCCCTTGCCGGCACCGGCTTCCGCGTTTGCGATCCTGTCACTCCAATGGCCCCATTCAGGGGCTTTTTTATGGCCCGAATTTCACTTGAAGAGCACTGCTGATGGCGAACCCCCTATATCAAAAGCATGTAATCTCCATATCCGACTTTACCCGCGCCGAGCTGGAGCTGGTCATTGATACCGCCGTCATGCTCAAGACCCATCCCCGTCCCGAGCTGTTGAAACACAAGGTGGTGGCGAGCTGTTTCTTTGAAGCTTCAACCCGTACCCGGCTGTCATTTGAAACCGCCGTACACCGCCTGGGCGGTGCCGTTATCGGCTTTTCCGACAGCGGCAGCACCTCCCTCGCCAAAAAGGGTGAAACCCTGGCCGACTCGGTACGCATCATCAGCTCCTACAGTGACGCCTTTGTCATGCGCCACCCGCAGGAAGGCGCGGCCCGGCTGGCGGCGGAATATTCCTCGGTACCGGTGATCAACGCCGGGGACGGCTCCAACCAGCATCCCACCCAGACCCTGCTGGACCTGTTTACCATCTATGAAACCCAGGGCACCCTGCAGGGGCTGACCGTGGCTTTTGTGGGCGACCTGAAATACGGGCGCACCGTCCACTCCCTGACCCAGGCACTGAGCCTGTTCGGCTGCAAGTTCTACTTTATCGCCCCCCAGGCGCTGGCCATGCCCGACTACCTGTGTGACGAGCTGACCGAAAAGGGCATCAACTTCGAGTTCCGTGACAGCATGGAAGAGGTCATGGACGAGCTGGACATTCTGTACATGACTCGAGTGCAGAAAGAGCGCTTTGACGAAACCGAATATGTGCATGTGGCGTCCAAGTACGTGCTCACGCCACAGGTGCTGGAAAACGCCAAAGACAGCCTCAAGGTGCTGCATCCGCTGCCACGCATCGACGAGATCACCGTGGACGTGGACGACACCCCCTATGCCTATTACTTTGAGCAGGCGGAAAACGGCGTTTACGCACGCCAGGCCCTGCTTGCCCTGGTGCTGAACGAGAGCCTGTGAGAGAAACGATGAACAAGAGCCAACTGCAAGTAGAAGCCATTCACAACGGCACCGTGATCGATCACATTCCCGCCGGTCAGGGCATCAAGATCCTGCAGCTGTTCGGCCTGGTGCAGACCCATGAGAAAATCACCGTGGGGCTGAACCTGCCTTCCAAGGCACTGGGAGCCAAGGACATCATCAAGGTAGAAAATACTCGCCTGACCGCCGCCCAGGCCAACCAGCTGGCACTGTTTGCCCCCGACGCCACCGTGAACCTGATTGAAGACTTCGAAGTAGTGGAAAAGCTGCAATTACAACTGCCCGAGCAGGTGGAAGGCGTGTTTTCCTGCCCCAACTCCAACTGCATCAGCCACAACGAGCCGGTTTCCAGCAAGTTTAGAGTGCGCGCGGTGTCCGGCCAGGTACGCTTTCGCTGCAACTACTGTGAAAAGTCCTTTCACCGGGATCTGATGGCGGTATAGCCGCCGGCAACGCCCAGCCATTTCCACCGGCAGCCACTCGGGCTGCCGGTTTTTACTCCCTCCGCCTTTCCTTCTGCTGGATAGAGTTGCCAACCCCAATGGTGCGGGCCAAGCTATGGGCACTGTGATTTCACCATACCGCCGCCATGACACTCGAACACACCCTGCAACAGCATTTTGGTTTCTCTTCCCTTCGCCCTGGTCAGCAAGCCGTGATCGACACGATTCTGGCCGGTCAGTCGGCGGCAGCAATCTTTCCCACTGGCTCAGGCAAGTCGCTCTGCTATCAGTTGCCGGCCCTGTTGCTGCCTCACCTGACCCTGGTGATATCTCCGCTGCTGGCACTGATGCAGGATCAGCTTGCCTTTTTGCGGCAGAAAAACATTTCCGCCGCCAGCATCGACTCCACCCAGGGCTGGGAAGAAAGCCGCCGCATCATGCAAGAGGTCAGGGAAGGACGTATCAAGGTACTGATGATTTCGGTGGAGCGTCTGAAGAACGAACGCTTTCGCCAGTTTATCGGCCAGGTGCCCATTTCCCTTTTGGTCATCGACGAAGCCCACTGCATCTCGGAATGGGGCCACAACTTTCGCCCCGATTACCTCAAACTGCCGGATTACCGCCGCCAGCTTCACATCCCTCAGGTGCTGCTACTGACCGCCACCGCCACCCCGGCTGTCATCGAGGATATGCAACGTAAATTCGAGCTGGCCGCGGATCATGTGGTGATTACCGGCTTTTACCGATCCAATCTGCACCTTGACGTCATGGCGGTGAGCGAGGAAGAAAAAATGCCCGCGCTGATCGCGCGTTTGAGAGAGGATCCGGCTTCTCCCACCATTGTCTATGTCACGCTGCAACACACCGCCGAACGAGTGGCAGACGCACTTAATGCCGCCGGCATTCCTGCCAAGGCCTATCATGCGGGCATGGAGCAGGACAGCCGCCGTCAGTTGCAACGGGCCTTTATGGCGGGGGAAGCGCCCTGCATCGTCGCCACCATCGCCTTTGGCATGGGCGTCGACAAGGCCGATATTCGCCGAGTGATTCATTACGATCTGCCCAAGTCCATCGAAAACTACAGTCAGGAGATCGGACGCGCCGGCCGGGATGGTCAACCCTCGCACTGCCTGTTGCTCGGCAACAAGGCCGGGCTTAACGTGCTGGAGAACTTCGTTTACGGCGATACCCCCGAGCCGAATGCCATTGCGGCACTGCTGCATGAATTGCAGCAAGCCGGTGAACAGTGGGAGCTGATGCCGCTGCGGCTGTCAAACAGCACCAACATTCGCCTGCTGCCCCTAAAAACGCTGCTGGTCTATCTCGAACTGAACCGAATAATAGAGCCACAATACAGCTATTTTGCCGATTATCGCTTCAAGTTTGTGCTGTCACGCCAGGAGATCCTCGGCCATTTCAACGGCGAGCGTCAGGCCTTTCTGAATGCCGTGTTTGACGGTGCACCCCTGGCTAGAAGCTGGTGTCAGGTCGACTTTGATGCCATATGGCAACAATATGGCACCGAACGAAAGCGGGTGATTAATGCCCTCGACTACCTGCATCAGCAAGGCTGGATCAGCCTGGAAAGCAAGCAGATGATCGAAGTTTACCGCGTGCTGCAACCGGCATTCGATGTTAATGCCGAAGCCGGCCGCCTGCATCGGCTGTTCAAACAAAAGGAGCGCAGCGAGCTCACTCGGCTCGCCGACATGATTGGCTTTTTCGAAAGCGAGCGTTGCCTCAGCCACCGGCTAGCCGGTTATTTTGCCGATGATCAGGCTCCCAGTACCTGTGGCCACTGCTCGGTCTGTCATGGTAATCCGGCACGGCTGCCCGAGCCCGTACGCCCGCCCTTGCCGACGGCCGGCCAGCTGGCGCACTGGTGCCAGGAGTTACAGGATGCCAGCCAACAACCACTGAGCGTCCACACCCTGACCTGCTTTTTATGCGGGATTTCCACCCCCCTGCTTAATCGCCTGAAAGCCAGAAAACGGCCCGGCTTCGCCCGACTGGAGCAACAGCGCTTTGGCGACATCCTGACCCTGCTGGAGCAGCAAGCCGAGTAAGACAGAAATATGGAAACGAAAAAGCCCTGAGCGTAAGCTCAGGGCTTTTTAATGATGGCGGAGTGGCAAACGCACCGCGTTTGAAGGCGAAGGTGCGCAGCACCGACATCATCCAGCAAGTCCGACACAGCCAATACGAAAAAACCCCAGCCGATTGGCTGGGGTTTTGAGTA
>NZ_NBIM01000007.1 GCF_002242685.1 Oceanimonas doudoroffii | reverse complement strand
TATGCCTGGCGGCCATAGCGTTGTGGAACCACCTGACTCCATGCCGAACTCAGTAGTGAAACGCACCCGCGCCGATGATAGTGTGGCAGCTGCCATGTGAAAGTAGGTCACTGCCAGGCACCCAATTTAGTCTCGAACTATACAGCTTAATGCGGAGCGGTAGTTCAGTTGGTTAGAATACCGGCCTGTCACGCCGGGGGTCGCGGGTTCGAGTCCCGTCCGCTCCGCCATTACTCAAAACCCCAGCCAATCGGCTGGGGTTTTTTCGTATTGGCTGTGTCGGACTTGCTGGATGATGTCGGTGCTGCGCACCTTCGCCTTCAAACGCGGTGCGTTTGCCACTCCGCCATCATTAAAAGCCCTGAGCTCACGCTCAGGGCTTTTTTCATTTCTGTCCCAGAAAAATCACTCATTTTCACGCTGTCAAATCCCACTTCGTGACCAAATATCGGCTCTCAACAGAGATCATTACCGGCAGACTTCGTCAGCTAGTGTAACCATCCCCTAAAATCGGTGCATGCATCATTAGAGTTCTTCGGCCTACAATGAGGCAAACGGAGAACAACATGAAAAAATCACGCTATAGCGAGTCGCAGATCGTCAAGATCCTGAAAGAGGTCGAAGGCGGTCGTCTGGTCAAGGAAGTGTGTCGGGAATACGGCATCTTCGATGCGACCTACTACAACTGGAAGTCCAAATACGGTGGCATGGAAGCCTCCGATGTGAAACGTCTCAAGGAGCTGGAGGAGGAGAACCGCCGCCTGAAGCAGATGTACGCCGAGCTCAGTCTCGACCACAAGTTGCTGAAGGACGTCATCGAAAAAAGCTGTAAAGCCGGCGGTTCGACGAGAGTTGGTTTATTACCTCAAGCAAGTTCATGGCGTCACGACACGCCGGGCCTGCAGGGTCGCTGGCATTAGTGACTTGGTGTATCGATACCGTCCAGACACGTCTAGAAACACTCCAGTCATCGCTGCCCTTCAGAACGCAGCTGAACGTTATCCCGCCTATGGCTTCAGCAAACTGTTCAAAGTGCTGAGGCGGTGGGGACATGGCTGGAATCACAAGCGGGTGCACCGACTGTACTGTGCACTGAGCCTGAACAAGCGACGTCGAAGTAAAAAGCGGCTTCCAACATGGAACCCCGAACCGTTGAGCGTGCCTTCAACCATCAACCAGTGTTGGTCCGTCGATTTCATGAGCGACAGCCTATTTTGCGGTCGCCGGTTCCGCATCTTTAACGTGGTGGACGATTTTAATCGGGAGGTGCTGGCCATCGAGATCGATCTGAACCTGCCAGCCCCGAGGATCATTCGGGTTCTGGAACGTATTATCGCCTGGCGAGGTTATCCGGCCAAACTGCGCATGGATAACGGCCCTGAATTCATCTCTATGGCGTTGGCAGACTGGGCTGAAGATAACGGAGTTGCCCTGGAATTTATCAAGCCAGGAACACCAACCCAGAATTCCTATATCGAGCGCTTCAATCGAACTTACCGGGACGAGATCCTGAACATGTACGTGTTCAGGAACCTCACCGAAGTTCGGGAGCTGACCGAATCCTGGATGACGGAATACAACGATGAGCGCCCCCACGACTCACTGGAGGATCTGACGCCATGGGAGTATTTGGCGAAACATCAACGGGCGGAAAACTCTAATCTGCGGTGTAACTAAAACAGGGATGTTTACACTAGCCATTTGGATACCCAAAGATCTCGCTATCTTGCCTGCCTTATAGCCGGGTTATCATGGCTCCGCGCAGAATGGTATCGCCATTGTCATTGACCGGCAGGGAGGGAATGCGAAAGCCGGCCAGCTCAATGACCGGAATGATGGCTCGGCGGGACGTTTCTCCATTGGCATTGTAATAACGCTGCAGGCAAACATGTAGCAGCCGTCCTTGCTCAGTGTCGGCTACATGGCCAAAAACAGGATTGCCTTCAAAGGCCGGTAATGGCTGCCAGTTATGCCCGGAATCGGGCGCTTGGCATCCCCCTGTGCGCCAGGCGGCAGGCAGCCAGCTGTTGTTAATGCTGAGTGTCACTTCCCTGCTCAGCAGCTCAGAATAGTTTTTTGCCGCCGGATCCACTTTCAAAATGGCCCGGGCGGCTTCGCTACTGAGCTTGCGAAAGCTGATTTCCAGTAATAGGGGCAGGCTGTAGGCCAGAATGCCGTATACCAGCGTAAAAAACAGTGTGAATAGTACTGCAAACTCTATGGCCACGGAGCCTGTCTGGCGTTTTTTATAGTGATGCCGTTTCATTAGTTCACCAGGCGCGGCGCACCGCAGTTGAGCTCATGCAGATGCAGATTGGAGCGGCCTGGTTCCAGCCCCAGCACATCGGCCAGGACCTCTTCAAGCAATGTACCAATCCCGTTGATAACCGGTTTTAGCAGGCTCAGCACCGGTTTGAGCAGAGCACAAAGAACACCACCATTACTACAGTTGAAGGTGTCTGACTCGGCATCAAGCAGGTTGTCTGCGGCCATGTCGCTAGATATATCTATTCCGCCGGGTTTGTCCTGTAAAAATTTGGTCAGGTTATAGTTAATGCAATTGTTCCAGTCCAGCAGTGCACTTAACAAGCCATGACAAGAACGGTACCCATTGCTTAAGGTGGATATACCCAACAGATCCAGTAAGCTACCGGGTTCAGAGGTATAATTGTAAAATGCCTCGCTGAAAGAGCCATCTTCCCATTGGCTCTGTGGAGCAACTATTAGTCCCAAAAGCCCTGGCACAGGTATACTCTTCTCGATCATCCAGTCTGTTTCCACCATTGGTAATACCAGTTGTTCACCTGTTTCCGGATCCACTTCGTTACTGCCTTCCAGTATCAGCTTGGTCACCCTATTCACATCATAAAAGCCATTGACCTTGGTGGCTTCCAGATATTGCGTTGCCAGCCCGGAAATTAGTTCGCTTTGATGTTTCTCCGAGTGTTCCAGGCTCGCGTCATCCACCAATTGGGGAGGACGAAACACGCCTGCCAACAGGTCCAGCAGGCCAATGATAATATTGTTTACTGTATTACCGAGAGTAAGTGAGTTAGGGGCGGTAGAGTATATTTCCTTTTCGGCCAGCTGATCCGTTACTTCCAAATACGATAGGCCTTCAATATGGGTTTTTCCCGATAGCACCGGAATATGCAGTAGCTTGATGAGTTCGGTGCCCTGCAAATCTGTTTCGCAGCGAGCCGACCCCGACCATTTTTGTGCTTCCGGGATTTTTCCTACGCAGGTATTAAGTACCGCAGAGTTAACTTCAAAGGTGGCGGTTGGTGGGCTGGTGTTACACTGCGCCGATACAAACTCCGCTTGGGCGGTAGTGATGTCAATAGCCACCGGAAGGTGTACCCTTAGCCCCAATATGCTGTCCGTTAACCAGTTTAGAATGCCCGCCGGCAGGTTATTGGTATCAATATCCAAATAAAGGCGAATTTGGGCATTGTAGGCTTGGGTACCTACTGGCCCCACGGCAATGGTGGGAGGCTCCACTATTCCCAGTTGAGCCTGTGTCAGCCCCAGTAGATTAAGCTCGGGGATATCCAGGCCTCGTTCACCGGTGCCGATCAGAATGCCTGTACCCAATAGTTCTCCGAGGTTAATGTCTGCATCCAGAGCCGGCCCCAGAGTCCCGTCAGGGGCTGAACTCAGTGTCAGCAGGCCGGGGTTGTCTTCCGTGCCAAACAGGGCCAGCTCTGCATCCTTTAATACAAGGTTGCTCAAAATCGCCTGCTTAAATGCCTCAAGCTCTGCTTTTAGGACGGAGTCGGAAATAACGGAAACCGAGAGCTCTGTTAACTCGTTGATGCCGAGTAACCCGACTTCGGCGTTGACCAGATCCACCAATCCCTGTGGTGATAGTGCCTTTAGCTCGTAGATGGATGCTTCTATTCCCAGCGTTTTTAGCAGGCCGGCAGGAGTAATACTGGCATTGGCGAGTCCATTGGAGTTCAGCAAAGTTAGGTTATTCACATTCATGCCTACTGCTTTAAGCACTCCGCCCACCAGCTTGCTGTTATCCAGTCGCAATAGCTCTGCCCCTATACTAAAGGTAGTGGTGGGAGCGCCGCCTTCTCGTTCGGCCACGGCGGTGGCTTGCAGTGTGAGGTTGTTGTCGGCAAGGCCCAGTATATTGCCGGCTCGAAACAGCAGGCTGGCGGGCACGGTTTCGGTGGCGATGGCTTCCACGGCAAGCCCCTCAGCATCGGCAACCGGGGTTCTTAGGCCGTTTTGCGTGGCAACCGTCACGCAGCGGGTGCCTATCGACTGGGTATCGTCATGTAAAAAACCGTTGGTGGCGGCATTCTCTTCCGCAAAGGCTTGTATCAGACCGGGAGCATCGGCACAACGACCGCTGTTAACCCTGGCTATACTCTCCAGCGCGGCAGTGTCGGCCAGTTTTTGCAGTTTGCGCTTTTCCATATAAAGACGGCCGGTGTCCAGTACCAGCGTTAAACTGGTCAATGCCAAAAGCAGGGTGCCTGCCGCCAATATGCTGAAGGCACCGCGTTGCCTGCACAGGGTTGATATTGACATGAAAATCCTCGTTCAGTGGATTATCGAATGCGAATGCTGGCTTCACCTCTGATTTCGTCGGGCAATTGCGGTATTTTCCAGCCCAGCAGTGAAATGGATGGCATAATGGACGCTGGCTGACGATGGCGAATGCAAGCACTCCACTGGCTGCCATCTCCGGAAATTTTCAAGAGCTGTTCATTGTAACTTTCACAACGGTGAGCCCACTGGGGCGGGAGCCAGGATGTGGCAATGACCTCCTGTGCCTTCTTTTCTGCTTCCATGGCCACTCCTGCAACATCGGGATCTTCCGCGCCGGCACGATACCGGTAAATATCTGACGAGCTCACCGCCTGCCGAAGCGCCTCGGCCGACAGTTGTTGGTAAGCTGCGCCCAGCATCAGTGGGATGGTATAGCTGACCATTCCATAAAAAAGTGTGAAAAACAGCACAAAAATAATGGCAAATTCAATGCTGGCTACCCCTTTTTGCGACTGGGGTGCGGGCCGGTTATTTATGAGCATTGAGCCTTCTCCGCGAATTTCTCAGTTTTTCAGTATATTAACGGCAGTGTCCTGGTGCCAAGTTATTTGCCTTTTATTTCCAGCTCTGATGGCGCCAGTCATGCTACCTTTCTATTTTTTTCATGCTTTATTATGTTCATGGTGCTGTCCTGTGTGCTCACTTTGGCTGTGTGCAGGGCCTTATGTTGCTGTTAAACCAAATGACTAATACCAATTCGAATATTGTTCTTGATGCTTCTTTCACCTTAAATAAGCCTGCGTAGTTTGATGTGTAATGACCGATAAAAACACGCATTCTTCGGGGCAGGGGAGTTTTATTATGAAGGATCTAAAAACAGGTTTGAGTGGTGGTAAGTGTGCACCTTTGGTATTGGCACTGCTGCTTGCACTGACCACTGCAACCGGGTGTGCGGGTAACTCAAGCACCGAATTGTCCAATACTAATAACGAGGCCAATTCCACTCCGCCTGGCGGGGATGGGGATGGGGATGGTTCTGGCGGTGATGGGGATGGAGATGGCTCCGGCGGTGACGACGATGGCACCGGGGTTGTCAGCAGCACCCAGAGATTGCTCGACAATAGTGCCGAAAATAGTGTCCTGGAGCCGGCGGCCACGCTTGTGGATAACCTAGCAAATGGCAAGTCCGGTGTATTGTCGCCGGTGACCGGCGTGGTAGAAGATCTGACCAGTAAAGACGGGTTACTCGCGCCGGTCGGGGGCGTGGTCAATGGCCTGACTGGTACGGATGGCACTTTGTCTCCCGTGGTGTCGCTGGTCAATGATACCCTGACGGCAGGCACCGTCGGCACCGGCAGTGTGACCGATGTACAGGGAACGGTAACCCGCTTGACCAGCGACTCGGCACTAGCTCCGGTGCACGAGCTGACCGGCAATATTTTGGGGCCGGATCATGGTCTGCTTATGCCCTTGACCACCACGGTAGAGGGCCTGACCGGCAGTACCGGTGCCTTGACGCCGGTGGGGGGGGTGACCGGAAGTTTGCTGGGAGAGCAGGGGGCATTAACGCCGGTAGCACTTATCGTAAATGATATTCTGGGTTCTGGCCTGGTGGGCGGCGATAATGGCGGCCTGCTCGGCAATGTGACCGGCACCGTGGGTGGCCTGACCGGCGGCGTGCTGGATGGCGGTGGTGCTGGCCTGGTGGGCGGCGATAATGGCGGCCTGCTTGGTAATGTGACCGGCACCGTGGGTGGCCTGACCGGCGGCGTGCTGGACGGCGGTGGTGCTGGCCTGGTGGGCGGCGATAATGGCGGCCTGCTTGGTAATGTGACCGGCACCGTGGGTGGCCTGACCGGCGGCGTGCTGGATGGCGGTGGCCTGGTGGGCGGCGATAATGGCGGCCTGCTCGGTAATGTGACCGGCACCGTGGATGGCCTGACCGGTGGTCTATTGAAGGGAGATGCGGGCGGTACCCTGCTCGGCGATGATACCAGTGGCCTGCTAGGTGCCGTCACTGGTACTGTGGGCGGCCTGACAGGTGGCTTGTTGGGAAGCAGTCAATAATCGCACCCGGGCTTCCTCACCGAGTCAGACGCATACACAAAATACAGGCACGAGTAGACTCGGCCTGTATTTTGTTTTGTTCGATAAAATTGAAAATTAATGGATTCAGTGGTTTACACTTTATTCCTGCTTGAAATGATACGGCAGCGATCCAATAATAAGCGCATTTTCACATTGAAGTGACCTGGTATTCTAGGAGCCAATCTGATGGGCGTTTATTTTCGTTTCGTGGTACCCGTCGCAGGGATGCTGCCGTTGTTGTCGGTGATGGCCGAAACTCCGGAGCTTCTTAATAGTAATAATGTGGACAACACTGTGCCGGTGCAACACCGGTTGGAACAGCAGTATGCCCCCGCAAGGGCCGAAACTTCCTTGCCCGCCCAAGGGACGAGCATGTCTTTTCCCGCCGAGACCAGAATTGCACTCAATAATGTGCTGATTGAAGGCGGGACCGTTTATCCCTTTGAAGAAATTGCCGCGCCATTCTCTGCCTTGATCGGTAAAGAGGTTTCCCTGCAGCAGCTGGCCGCCATTACGGAACGTATTACCCAGCGTTATAAAGACGATGGATATGCACTTTCCTATGCTTTTATTCCCGCCCAGAACCTGAGCTTTGGTCAGGTGCGTATTGTGCTGGTGGAAGGCTATGTCGCCCATCATGAGTCGCGGGGGGAGGCCGGCAGTGCCGCCGAGCGGATCCGCCGTTTTGCCGCCCACATTGTGGGGGAGCGGCCCCTGCGCAAGGAAACCTTTGAGCGTTATACCGCCCTAATGGCGAGCATTCCGGGCCTGAATGTCAAGGCGACGGTGCCGGCCCCCACCACCACTGATGGCGCCGTCACGCTGCTCACAGAAGCCACCCGTAAGGGTGTAGCCTTCAATTCGGCGCTGGAGCTCAATGAGCAGGACGATCCCAAGCTGCTGCTATCGGTTGATTTCAATTCCCATACCACGGCGGGAGAGCAGCTCAAGTTGACCACCACGGTGCCCGAGGGAGATGACAGGGAGCGTTATGCAAGGGTGGACTACAGCCAGTTTGCCGGAGACCAGGGCACCCGGTTGATCGCCATGGCGTCGGCCTACCGTAGTGAAAAGGAAGAGCCCGTCAACCTTGACGCTAATGGCGCGATTCGTGCCCGGGAAGAGCGCCGCAATGACCGCCTGTCGCTGGGGGTCTCACATCCATTCAGGCTGTCCAATTCAGAATCCCTGACTGCAACCGCCCGGTTATATGGCGTTGACGACGAACGCCATTATCGCGTGAATACGCCGGATTTACTGGCCGGGGAAAGTGCCAGGATCACCAGCAGAATCAGGGCCCTGGCCCTGGAAGGGGAGTGGAGGCTGGCTGAACAGGATCAACTGCGCATTCTGAGTGGTGGACTCTATCAGGGCCTCGATCTGTTGGGAGCGAGAAGCGATATCGCGCCCTTGAATGGTGCCAGCATCGAGTACAAGGACATTGATTTTCTGCGTATGCGGCTTGCCGGTGTACAGAGTAATCTTTTTGCCGACCGCTGGCACAGCGTAGTGTCGGGGGCGTTTTACTGGTCGGCGGATGAGCTGCCCGCGAGTGAGCGGGTGGCCTTTGGCGGGCGCAGCTTTGGACGCGGTTACCCTTCCGATCAGGCCGAAGGAGATAAGGGGTGGGGCTTGGCCTATGAACTGGGCTATCGTTTCTACCCTGACTATTCCTGGTTGAGTTTAATCCAGCCCTACGGCGCGGTGGACGCGGCAAGGCTTGCTTACAATGGTAATGAAGAGGACTCGAGTCTCGGCTCTTATGCCCTGGGCATTCGGTTTGGGGGGCAACGCTACTATAGCCTGAGCCTGGAAGCCGCAAAGCCTTTTGGCGACCGGGCGGCAGATAGCCTGAGTCGGGATCCGCGTTTTCGGCTGAATGTGAGTTACAGCCTGTAGTCTGTATTGCGGCTAATAAAAAGCCCTCCGGCTAGAAGGGCTTTGGGATTTAAATTTAAACAGGTTTTTAGTTATGGGTCTGGGGTTGGGCTCGCTGTTTCAAGATCTTCCGCGATGCCCTCAAAGAATATTTTTAGCTTTTCGCCGATATCATCAACCGAGGTAATAATCCCCACCGCAATCAGGCCGGCAATAATGCCGTACTCAATGGCGGAGGCCCCGTCTTCCCGGCGGAGAAACTCCCTGATGGTTAACTGAACCTGGATGAAACTCTTCAACATGATATTCGCCATTTCTCGCGCCCTTCCTTTTAATTGTTTTTTAGTCAAGATAAAGCACAGCTTAAAAATGCCGAATCATTACGATACCCTGTGTTTTTCTTGCTTGAGCATTGACCTGTACATCATTAGTGATCGAACCTGGTAACACCCGGTGACCCGATTGAGTTTTAGTGGGCAAACTCAGCCTGAGGGAGTACCGGGTACGACTGGATATCGGCTCGACTTGAAAGAGTTATAGTCGAACAGTCGGCTCGGCGCGAGTGCTCCACAGCACAATTTTTAACTAAATGTGGCCTCAATAAGGTCCTTTGGTGCCATACTCTGGAAGCCTCCACCTCGCAGTGTGGGGGGAAATATGGCTACAGACGACAATGCATAAAAGCAACGGAGAGTGCGAATGAACAGTCGACTGACCCTGGTGCTGGCCGGGGTACTGCTTACCGGGGCCGTGGTGGCGGGGGTTCAGGGAATCAGGCTAAGCCAGCAACAACAGCTAGTGGAGCCGCCGTCCGCTTCCCCCTCGCCAATACCGGTTGAGGCCGGATCGCCGCCCGACGCCCTGATGTCATTGAAAGAACGGGAGCCGCGCAGCCCGGTGGTGGTCTTGGCCCGTGCATTGGCTCCATTTGAAAAGATAACAGCGGATCACCTGGCCGTTGAACAACTGCGCATCGCCCCTCCGGCGTCCTTTTCTTCCGTCGATGAGGTGGTTGGTCGTCATGTTTGGCAAGAGCTGCCGGCCGGTGCCGTGCTCACCCAGTCGGTGTTCCGGGCGGGAGGCCCACTAGCCAGCCTGATTGGCGACAAGGAACGCGCCGTTGCCATTGCGGTGGACGAGGTGAGCGGCGGAGGCGGGTTTATTCAACCCGGCGACTATGTGGATGTGCTGCTTTACCTGCGTCAGACCGAGAGACAGGGCGATAAGACAGCTCAGGTCGTGATCCCGGCGCTGCGGGTGCTGGGTTACGGCGAGGAACTGTCGGTCGGCGCCAATGGTGAGCCCGTTCGCTATCAAACCGAGCGGGAAGATGGCCGCGCCTCCGGCCGGAGACGGCCGGTTCAGACGGCGGTGCTGGCGGTGCCTGCGCCCCTGATTACGCGGTTTATGTTGGCTTCAGAAGTCGGCACCCTGCGTCTGGCGGTGCGCAGTGCCGAAGAAAAGCGGCTGGCCGACTATTTCGCCAATGGCCTCAGGGAGTCCGAATGGCAGAACATTGAACACCAGCTGTTTCGTTTTGAACAGCTGGCCCTGAAGCGCACCCCAAGCCGGGCCGGTACTCGACGCGTGTCCGCCATTCCGGTTTATCGCGGAGCCGATGTCTCTCGTCAGTCGCCTTAATGGAAAGGGCAGAGTTATGAAGAACAAGTTTAAAACATGGGTGGCTGTCCCTTTTGCTGTTCTGGCCGGGCTGTTGTTGCTTTCCCCGGCTTATGGCCGAACCGGAAGCTGCGCTGCCCTGAACAAGCTGACTGACACCATGGAAATCAATCAGGGCATGCAGGAAGAACTGCGCCTGGCGGTGCCGATCACGAGATTGGCGGTGGGAGATCCGCAGGTTGCCGATGTCAAACTGACCAGCCGTAACAGCTTGCTGCTGACCGGTGTGGGTGGGGGGGCGACCAGCCTTAATATTTGGACATCCTGTGCGGCAGCGCCCATGCACAGCATGGTTTTTGTAAAGGGCAGTGCCGCCCGGGCGCTGTCCGAGCGGTCGGCAGCACAGGCGGGCGTGCCCAGTCAGGTGCAAACCGATATACGTTTTGTGGAAGTCAACCGCACCAAGCTGAAAGACGTCGGCGTGTCGCTGTTTGGTAAGCGCGGCAGCTTTTTGTTGGGTGCTCCCGGCAACACCATTGGCAGTGTGGGGCTTGGCGGTGTTTTGCCTGCCAACAGTGGCACACCCGTTCCGCTGCAGGGGAATGGCTTTAACATTGCCTGGGGCGGCGGCACCAAGGAGGTGTTGGGGGTGCTCAATGCGCTGGAAAACAGTAATTTTGCCTATACCCTGGCAACTCCCAGCCTGGTGTCGCTCAACGGCCAGAGCGCCAGTTTTCTGGCCGGCGGCGAATTTCCTGTGCCGGTGCCCACAACAGACGGTAGTTCAATATCCATCGAGTATAAGGAATTTGGTGTCAGGCTCAGCCTTACCCCAACGGTGGTGGATGAGTCCCGCATTCTCTTGAAGGTGGCCCCTGAAGTTAGCGAGCTGAACTTTAATACCGGTGTTTCCATTGCCGGAACCACGGTGCCATCGCTGAATGTAAGACGCACCGACACCAGTGTGGCCCTGGCCAGTGGTGAAAGTTTTGTGATCAGCGGGCTGATGAGCGCCAGCAATTATGCCGATGTTGACAAGCTGCCGGGTCTGGGAGACATACCGGTGCTGGGCGGGTTCTTCCGCTCTTCCCGTATTGCCCGTGAAGAAAAAGAGCTGTTGATGATCGTCACCCCGCACCTGGTTCAGCCGCTCGCGGTGGGAGCACATTTGCCGGATCTGCCAGGTGAAGCCTTACGGCAATACAACCCTAACGCCTTTGAACTCTTGTTTCTGGAAAACGGCGATTTTGACAGGCAAGCGGGACTATCTTGGTAGGGGAGATGCATGGAGCACACATTTATTGTTTATTCCGCCAACCAGCAGGATGTTGAGTGGTTGCAATCCACCCTGTTGCCCCATCAGGTGTTGTCGGTTGACGACCGCCTGGACGCCATATTGGCATTGAGCGATACCGCTGGGGCCAGCCTGGTGTTTATTGGGCTGGATCAGCAAAACATGACCAGCCAGTGCTCCCTGATCGAAGGCTTGTTGGCGGCCAGGCCACTGTTGACGGTAGTGGGAATGGGCGATGGCATGGACAATCAGCTGGTTATCAACGCCATGCGGGCGGGGGCCCGGGATTTTATTGTTTATGGCATGCGCAACAAAGAGGTATTGGGGCTGGTGCGCCGACTCACCCAGCGTCTCCCCATGGTTCCGCAGCAGCAGAGCACCGATAGTATCAGCCTGATTTACAGCGCACAGCCAGAGCCCGATGCGGCGCTGGTGGCCGTCTATCTTGCCGAAGGACGACAAAAGAAAGGACAGCGGGTGTTACTGATCGATCTTGGCAGGCCGGAAGGCGAATCTCTGAATATGTTGGGTCTTGAGCAGGGCTTTACATTTGGAGATGCCCTGAGAAATCTGAGGCGTCTTGACAGCAGCATGATTGAAAGTGCATTCAGCCAACATCATAGTGGCCTCTGTGTACTGACCCGTGGAGAGGACGATCCGGAATATCACGATGTAGCATCTACCGAGCTCTATTTACTAAAGGGGGCGCTTGGCCAGCATTTTGACCATATCATTATCAACCTGGCCGGTCAGCATGACAGTGAGCAAGTACGCGCCCTGGTGGGGATGTGCCAGCAGGTTTACTGGTATGTTGACCAAAGTGTGTCCTGTTGCAAACGCAACCTGCGGCTGCTTCACCGGTGGCGGGATGCAGGGGTTCGGTTGGAACATATTGCCCTGTTGGTTGATGGCTATATACGCCAAATAGCGCCGGATGCTCACACTTTATCGACCTCCTTCGAACTGCCGCTGGCCGGTACACTCCCGCCCAGCCCTGCTAGCCGTCTCAAGGCGAAGAATAATGGTCAGGGACTTTCCCAACTGTCTTCCGGAGATGCTCTTGGCCGGGCATTGAAATCCCTGCTGGAGCACGAAATAAAACACGGCGGGCGGCGTAAAGAAGGCAAGGGGTGGATCAGAAGAATGGTCGAGGCGATATCATGAAGCATGAATCCCGGTTTGGAGACGGCCACGGGCAGGGAAATATCGTGGCGTTCAAAGGTGCCTTGCACCGCTACATCATTGAGGCCCTTGAAGAACATCCGGACAATCTTCTGGATCGAGGGCGCCATCAGCTCACCCCATTTGTTAACGCCCAGGTGGCGGATTATGCCAGAAGCCGACATATTCCCATTTCCCGTTATGAGCAGGAGCAGCTCAGTGAAGAGTTAGTGGACGAGCTGGTTGGGTTTGGCCCCCTGGAAGTATTGCTCAAGGATCCGGAAGTCACCGAGATTCTGGTGAACGGGCCGAGCCGCTTGTTTATTGAACGTCGTGGAGTGCTGCAACGCAGCGACTTACGCTTTATCGATGATGCTCATCTGGTCAGAGTCATTCAACGCATACTGGCACCGGTAGGACGGCGGCTGGATGAGTCATCACCCATGGTGGACGCTCGCATGCCGGATGGAAGCCGGATAAATGCCGTTATCCCTCCGGTAGCCATCGACGGGCCGGCCCTGTCGGTGCGGAAGTTTCGCCAGGATATGCTGAAAAGCACGGACCTGCTGGCTTCAGGCTCGTTGGATCAGGGCATCCTCTCATTTTTGGAACTGGCCGTGGAGCGGCGTTGCAACATTCTGGTCAGCGGCGGTACCGGTACCGGCAAGACCACCATGTTAAACCTGTTGAGCCAGCATATTTCACCGGCCGAACGGATCGTCACCATTGAGGACACTGCCGAGCTACAGCTGAAACATGAACATGTAGTGCGTCTTGAAACTCGGCCGCCCAATGCCGATGGTTATGGAGAAATAGCGGCGAGAGAACTGGTGCGTAATGCCCTGCGAATGCGGCCAGATCGCATTATTCTGGGGGAGATTCGAGGAGTGGAAGTTTTGGATGTCTTGACGGCCATGAATACCGGTCATGATGGCTCCATGACTACCATTCATGCTAACAATGCCCAGGATGCCTTGTTGCGGCTGGAAAGCCTAGTCGGATTGTCCGGCGTTCAGGTCGCTGAGAAAACGCTGCGCCAGACGGTGTGCTCGGCTATTGATGTGGTCGTTCAGCTGGTGCGGCTAGCGGATGGGCGCCGTTGTGTTAGTGAAATACTGGAAGTTATCTCGTTGCGGGAAAATCAGTATGTTACCCACTCCTTGTTTCGCCTGCAGCATAACGGGATTCACCGTTTTGTGCAGGAGTCGGCCAAACCCTGCGGTGACAAGCTGCAAAACCTGCCCTAATACAGTGAAACCCGAGAGGGCATGATCATGAATGCACCCATACTGTTCGGACTGCTTGCACTGATGTTGTTTCTATTATCCTGGTGGCTGGTCGTGAAAGGCACGCGCAAGCTCAGGTCTGAATCGGTTGCGGGGCGATTGGGCCGGCAGGTTAATGTTCGGCGGACACCGGGCAGAATTGAAAAAATAATGATCAAAAGCGGGTTCGATACGGGCTCTGTCGGCCTGCTCTGGCCTTCAGTAACGTTTGCTGGCTGCCTTTTAGGTGTTTATGCGCTGGCCGGTGGGCTTGGGGCGTTGATGGTGGGGGGGGCATTGCTGCTTGTAGTGCGTGTTTTCCTTGGCGTGCGTTTGCGCAGACGCATTCGCAAAATGGTTATGCAGTTACCCGCCTTTCTTGATCATATTGTGCGTAGTTTGAAGGCTGGCCGCACCTTACCCGATGCATTTGAACTGGCCATATCTGCCGCGCCGAATCCATTAAAGGCCGCATTGGGTAGAAGTCAGCGGTTTATCGAGAGGGGAGTCAGTCTGGAAGAGGCCATGGGGGATATGGCAGCGATTTACAATATCAAGGAATTGCATTTGTTGGCGATGGCGGTCAGGGTCAACCAAAAGTATGGCGGTAATGCGTTAGAAATGCTGGGTAATCTGATTGGAATCATTCACGAGAGAGACAAGGCTGGCCGGCATCTCAAGGCCATGACAGGGGAAACCCGTGTTAGTGCCCTGGTCCTGGGTATATTGCCGGTTTCGCTGGCTGCTTATGTTTTTATTTCCAGCCCCGACTTTTTTATGGAGCTATGGCAGGATCCATCGGGCAAATTTATTCTGCTGATTTCGTTTATGTTTCAGCTGTTGGGCTCCCTGCTACTCTGGCGAATGTTGAGGAGCATCTGATATGAATGCCTTTCTCATCAGCTCCCTGCTCCAGCTGTGCCTTGCCATATTGCTATTTATGCTGTTCCTGGATGAGAGGCGGCAGCGTCGGGCCATCAAGAGGAAGTTGGGGGTGAGCGGTACGCTCGACAGGGAAAAGCTGCTTCATGAATTCGGTCGCAGCCGCCTAAGCAAGCGCAGCCTTCGTCTGGACAGTGAAACGATCAGGTTACTCAATCAGCTCGGGTGGCGTAAAAGTAAACAAAAAGCCCTTTATGTCGCCATTCAGCTTGGACTGCCGATAGTCTTGATGCTGGTGAGTCAGTTGGCGTCATTATTGAGTGCCGCGCCGGGAAGTTCCTGGTTAACCATGCTGTCTTTGGCAGCCATTGGCTATCTCGCACCCAAGAGGTGGTTGGCAAACAGTGCGAAGCGCAGACAGGGCCGGCTCGCTGAAGAGATAGAAATGGCGTTGCCGTTGCTGAGGATCCTGTTTGAGGTGGGGATGACAGTTGAGCAGGCCTTGAGAATACTTTCCATTGAAGGGCGAAGGATATTGCCTGAACTCTCTTGGGAGCTGGAGCAAATGCTCAACAGGGTTGATGCCGGCATGTCGCTTCAGGAGGAATTACAGCGGAGTGCCAACCTGATAGCGGTGGATGAGGTGAGCGACTGCTTTGTGGTGTTGGAGCAATTATCCCGGCAGGGTAGTGGAGCCATGGCATCGTTATTGGCAATGAAAGAGTTGCTGACGGAAAGAAGAGTGACCGCGCTGCAGGAAAAAGTGTCCAAAATGTCGGCAAAAATGTCGATTGTGATGATTTCCTTTTTGTTTCCTGCGCTGATGATAGTGTTGGCAGGGCCTGGTTTTATGGCCATTGTAAGAGCCTTTGGAGAAATGGGATGAAGCAAACCTTAGTGCTGATAGCTACGGCCTGCTTGATGAGTGGCTGTGCTTCGCTACCGGCACAGAATGCACATAGTAATGATAACGATGACTCTCCCTACCTTATCGGAATGGAAAGGCCCACTGCTCCTGCGTGTGAATCCTTGTCACGTGAGCATGAGCTGGCAGTGAGTTATTCGAGGGAAATGGTATCTGCAGGCAAACTGCATGCTGCGCTGGCCAATCTGGAGCGGTTGCCTCCCGAGTTGCCGGCTGCCCGAGCGGGCAAGGCTCAAGTGTTGCGTTTGCTGAAACGTCCCGAGGCTGAAACCCTTTATAGGGACTTGCTTGAAACTTGTCTGGTTGCTGAAGGCTACCATGGCTTGGCACAGATGGCTGTGCAGCAAGGGGACAATCAGGCCGCGCTGCAATATATGAGGCAAGCGATTATATTTGAACCTACCAATGAAGCGATGAGAAATGATCTGGGAGTTATCTATATGAACCTGCGTCATTTGGACGAAGCTCGCTTTGAGTTGCTAACGGCTGCCGAATTGAATGAATCGAACCAACGAGCCTTACTTAATCTGTTGGCGCTGACATTGTATCAGGATAACTTCAATGGTGCGGCCAGGTTGACTTCCCGCTACCAGCTGAGTAGTAAGCAATACCAAAGTGCACTGGCCAAGGCGAAAGCTATGCGCCAGCAGGATCAGAGTTCGGTTGTGGAGGCCGGTATCGATCCTGTCAGTAAACGGAAGGTCGATGTGGCTTCCATAAAACAACAGCCGCCGCCAGCGAAGGGCGTACCAACGTCAGGTGCTATTTACCGCTCGGACTACACCGCACGTAATGATTCGAACATCGCAAAGGAAGGTGTTACGACCGTGAGACGGGTGCAGGGGGTTCAACGTGTGGATACGGTTGCCCAACCTATTGTTCCTATTTCAATCAGGTAGCCGGGGGCCTGATTCCCTGCGGCTTAACAGCATAAGGAGATGGTAATGGTATTGTTCCGTTATTACACGGCGGTGGCACTTTTGGCACTGCCCTCTGTTCTGGCTGCCAATCCGTTGAATAAGGACCGGCAGGGTATCATGGAGCAGCGCCTAGTTAGCCAGACCGAACGATGGTTGCAATTGCAACGGGAAGGAAATGCTGCCTCCACCAATGTGCAAGCTTCGACACCGACCGAGCAGGAACTGGCGAGTCAACGTTGGTTGGATAGTTACAAGCATTCGATTCCTGAGCGTTATGAGCAAGGGAGCGAAGGCAAGATAGGAAATTGAACCGTTATTGGTTCGCCAGTGTGAGTGCGATTTGAGTGCGGTTTTTCATGTTTGTCAGGCGCAAAATTTGAGAAACATAAAGTTTGATTGTGTTTTCGCTTAGCCCCAGTGCGACGGCAATTTGATAGTTGGTCATTCCTTTTCCAATCAGGCGAGCGACGGCTTGCTGTCTCGGTGAGAGCTTTTCCAGTAGTTCACTTGCCTGCTCATTTTCATGAGCTTGATTTTTATCCGGAATTGGATTGTCATTATTATTTAATTGAGATATGTCTTCACGGAGCTCATCCATGCACTTGGAGAGATGATTCAGTTTTGCAGTTATTTGTTCAATTTGCTGAGAACCACTCTCCTGGCTTAATTCGGAATTCAGCTTTTCCACACTGGTTAATAGCTCCTCCATATCCAAAGGCTTGGCATGATAATCTGAAATGCCGCAGCGTAGGGCATTAATGATATCCTCCTTTTCGGACTGGCCGGTGAAAAGAATGGTTTTTAATGGCCGAGCGGAGTGTCTGGACATTTCTAGCAAAGACTTCAGCAGCACCAAGCCATCCTTTCCGGGCATATGAAAATCGCTAAGGACAATGCTGATATCTTTATGCTTCCGATACATGGAGATAGCGGTATCATGCTCATGGCAGCACAAGCACTGGTAGCCATGATCGGCAAAGTACTCGCTCAACTCCTCTGTGATGATAGGTTCATCATCCACGATGAGTATTTTTTTTAGTGAATCTGCTTTCATCTCGCCACCTGGACAAGTTTGTATTGTAACTGTGTGATAATATACTAGTAACCGAGTTTGCTACAACTCCATATGACTCAAGCTCGTCATTAAGTAAAAGCGATAACCTGTTTATCTTCTAACAAGGAAGGTAAATAGTGAATCGAGCGCCGTTTGCAGTGTTTTCAGCTGTTAACTCACCATTCATTCGTTTGATGATTCTGCGGCTGATAGCCAGACCTAACCCGTTGCCTTTACCATGAGGTTTTGTTGTGAAAAATGACTCAAATATTTTCTCTAGATAATAATCTGGGATTCCTCCTCCATTGTCCTCTACTGTAATGAGTAGCGTGTTATCATGATGGGAAAGATCCAGTTTGATCTGTGGTTTAAGTTCATGGGAGTTGGCGTACGCTTCCAATAATGCATCTTTTGCATTGATAATAAGATTGATCAATACCTGTTCAAGTTGATCCTGATGTCCTTTTATTAGGGGAGCTGGTGATGTAGACACGCTTAGAACTATGTTGCATTTGGATAAAGTTGGTCTAGTTAATGAAAGTGCGCCAGCGATAGCGTTTTGAGGTTCGAAGAATGTATCTTCCAGTGCAGAGCGACGGCCAAAAAGTTTAAGCTGGTCGACAATTTTTGTGCTCCTGGTTATTTGCTCTTCAATTCGATTAAGTTTTTTAATTATGTATTCATTGTCGCAGTCGGAGCTGTTGAGTTTTCTCGATAAGTTTTTGAGTGACATTTTCATCACACATAGTGGCTGGTTTATTTCATGCGCCATGGTGGTGGCCATTTCTCCTACGATTGCCATTTTTGCGCTTTGATACATTTCTAAACGGGCATTGTGCACTTCTGTGTTGTCACGGCCAACGGCCTGAACCTCTTGGAGTATTCCGGAGTTGTCAAAAATCCCTCGCTCTGCCCAAACAACCCATAATGGCTCTTGGTTAGGGAATTGGAAGCATATTTCTGCATTAACTATCGGCTTTGATGGAGTGAGTGATTTCAATCTTTTGTTAAAGTTTGAAATTTGATCTTCAGACAGGAAAGGTTTTAAGTTAATGCTGTTACCTTTCAGATTTTCAATCTTCAAGTAAGAAAGAAGCTGTTTGTTGGCAAACGTTAAATCAAGTTCGTAACTGTATCTGCAAATAATGGCTGGTGAGTCCTCAATGAGTATCCGGTACCGCTCTTTACTGATGTTCAGTTCTTCATTCGCAATAACAGCATCTGTTACATCAATGTATAAACCAATAACTTCCTGAGGTTTTCCCCATGAATCTCGTAATAGCTTTGCTTCGTCCAATACCCAGCGGTAACTACCATCAGCCCTTAGTAAGCGGTATTGTGAGCTAGCAATGCCCTTTTTAAGCAGTGTTTTCGTTCTTGTATGGAATGTTTCCTTATCTTCTGGGTGGATGTAGTTAAGTAATGTGTCCTCCTTTATCTTTTCAGCGCTCAAGCCTAGAACGTTACTTATGCTATCACTTAGGAAAATATTGTTAAGTGAACCATCATTATATTCCTGTATATAGATGACGGCTGGCGCGTTGGCGACAAGTGAGGTTATCCTTTCATGTGCCTTACTCGCATTCTGTTCATGCAGGAAGTGTGTATTCACATTGCTCAGGCTGCCCCCAATAAAGCCAGGCTCCAGACAAAGTGAGCTTTCATTATCAAAACAAAAGTCATACCATAAAATTTTATTCCCTGCAGTCTGTAGTCTGATTTTTTGTCTAAAGCTCACTCTTCGGTTGATCGTCTCATTGAAACGGTCTTTGAATTCTTCTCGTTCAGCATGAAAGACCTTGGAAAAGAAGTCGTTTTTGTCATAGCGAGCGGGGAGTTCAAGAATTTTTTCCATTTCCGCGGATAGTCGAAAATGTGCCGTCCCGTGGTTATACTCCCACCAGTAGGTTCCCTGTTGAGCTGCTATGTGAAAAAGGCGACTCTTTTCGCTGTATAACTTGGTTTCACTGAGTCGAGTGGCTACTGCAGAAAGCAGTATTTGAGCAATGTTTTTCCACTCCTTCGCTATGTCTGGAGATGAGGAGTATTCTGTGACTTGCAAGCATACAGATTTCCTGTTCCCCTGATAGTAAGGAATGATAAATGTGATGCCTTTACTTGCTGAAATAAAGTCGGAGAGAATAATGATGTCGTCGTTTAAATTGTTTATCTGTGTGCTGATATCATACAAATGAGAGTGAGTATTTAACTTTTCGTTTTTTGAGGGGGGGATTAAATGATGCCAAAAACCATTATCTTTTTGAACGAGCAATGATACCTGAGTGCAGTGAAATGCTTGTACCATACTGGAAATGGCATTGGCTATACTTTCCATTAAAGAAAGGCGCGAGCTTGCAGATATCTCGCGAGAACATTTGATGACAATGTTTATTAACTTCTCTTTTTTTTCTCTAATTAACTTTTCTTCCTGCTGTTCCGTGATATCCAGCAGGCTCAGTTTCCATATGTCGCACTCCTTATGAATGCTACCTATCAAGTAAATAGGACGGTTGTCATGATCCCTTATGCAAGTTTGAAATGTTTCACCCTCCCATTCGTGAGGATGCATATCAAGCCCTTGCGAAGGTAACAGGTCATTTAAATGTCTATATTCATGAGGTATCCTGGAAGTTAGTGAACCATCCAGTTGCAAAATGGCGCCTTCTTCGCTTAACCTTGCCATTAGGCCTGGGTACGGTGTATTTCTTTTGTTTAGGGTTTTTGGGATGGTGTCTTCTTTTGACTGAAACCATTTTTTTAACATGCGCTTAGTTCGCCAAAGGAAAGGAAAAGAGTGCGCCAGTCAATATGAAAGGCGCATAAGGTGGTGCATTTACATGTTCCGGAGATAACATCGGAAGGTGCTGTTTCATATTTTCTGGAAATCTGTTCCATACCTTGGGTGCGGAATATAACCAGATTATCATCACGACTGTAGCGATGAAAAATAGCCATAATATTTTTGTTGAACCACAAGCGAGAGATAATGTCATCATCATTTTCACATCACCCGAACCCATTTTCCCCATTAGATATCCGGGAAGGGTCAGGGAAAGAGAAAGCAGGGCGGCCGTAATGCCTTCACTAACCGGCTGTCCTGTCAGCGTGGTGCCAAAGTAGAACATCCATATCAAAGCCACTCCCAATCCATAAAGAATCAGCTGGTTTGATATTTTTTTCTCTCTGGCATCCTGCCAAGCGCACAATGTTATCCATGTAATAATTGTAATGTAAGTCATTTTATGTTCATGCTATGTGGTAATAGAGGGAGTGTGACGATTAAGTATAGTTCAAATGACGCGCCTGACTTTGTTACGATAATGTTGATATGTTAGCTGCTCAATTCGAGCCGGAGCAAGTGGGTGAGTGAATGTAGATCACATTTTTTCATGTCAAATGATTGCCGGAATCAGCAAGCCCCCTCTTTCAAATAAACGACCTAGATAGGACGAGTGTTTGTAAGCTGAGAGTCTGGTTTTTAGTGTAAGTTAGAGTAGGGTGGCTTATATCTTTCACATTTCAGTCTCTTTCAAGTACAGAGTGGCTTATTGATATAAGTGAGCCTCGAATTTGCAAGGGGCGGCGTGCCTTAACCGAGTTAACTAACGTCCCATACGCCAACAACAGCCAAGCAATGAGGGAGAAGACCCTTTATCCCTCGACTTCTGAGTCATGGTTGTTCAAAAATATTCAAGGTTGTTGCCAAGTCATTCCGCTATCACTCCTTTTAAGTCCTGAATAAACTGGATCCAAGTTTACATTTAGCCATCATTCAGCGCGTCAATCGTGGTTCTGTTGGTTCAAATTTTATGAATTAATGGCCCTGTTGTCGGGTGGCGCTAACGGCTTCCTTGTACCCTGAACCGGTTGGCTCCGGGTTAAAAGGCCTGATTTTAGGAGATTCCATGATCACTATCAGAAACGCTCATGAACGCGGCCGGGCCAGCTTTGGCTGGCTGAACAGCCGGCATACATTTTCATTTGGTCATTATTACGATCCCGCACACATGGGTTTTTCCCGGCTGCGAGTGATCAATGACGACTCGGTTGCACCGGGAGCCGGCTTCGAGACTCACGGCCACAGAGACATGGAGATCATCAGTTATGTGTTGGAAGGCAGCATTGCCCACAGGGACAGCTCAGGTAACGAAAAGGTGCTGACCACGGGTGAGTTTCAGCTGATGTCTGCCGGCCGAGGCATTCTGCACAGCGAATTCAACCCTTCAACGACTCAACCGCTGAAGTTTCTGCAGATTTGGATAGAGCCCGAGGTGAGCGGTGGTGAGCCAGGCTATCAGCAGAAGGACTTTGGCAATGAGCCCGGCCTCACCCTGGTGGTCAGTCCGGACGGTGCCGAAGGCTCGCTGGTGATCAAGCAAGACGCCCGTCTGTATCAGTTATGGCTGGAACAGGGGCAAGAGAGTAGCCTGGCGCTGACTTCCGGGCGCCGGGCCTGGGTGCAACTGGTAGAAGGAGAGTTGTCCGTCAATGGCGAGCGGTTGGCTCCCGGTGATGGCGCCGCCATCAGTAACGAATCCCGTCTGGACTTTACCGCCCTTCGGCCGGTGCGCGCGCTGATATTTGAGCTGCCCTGAGGCTGCCGCAACTCAATGCCACCCCTTCGACCACAAAAGCCCCGGGCCTGCGCCCGGGGCTTTTGTCTGTTGCTGCGGTGGGCTAGGGCCTTCAGTCCAGCAGGGCCTGGGCAATTTGCTGCCATTCCTCTTTGGTGGAGCAGACCGGGCGTTTCTTGCCGGCGCGGCCGTACCAATAGTCGGCGTTCCACAGCACGCCTTCCACATGATGCAGATAGGCGTGCACCCAGGCCGAAGGCTGGTCGCCGTTGTCACGAATGCACTCGTGGGCTTCCTCCCACTGGCCGTTGGCGTCGAGCCAGAGGGCGGTGAGGGCATCGGACAGGCCGGCAGGTGGTTTGGGCTGATTGAGTGAGGCGTGAAAGGCCTTGAAGTTCATTCGAGTGGCTCCCTGCGGGTGTAACTAAAACTTGATGAAGGTCACAGTTTACCACAGGCATCGCAGAATCAGGATGGCGCCGCGCCGTGCACATAACGCCCTCCCTGCACACCCTTTACCTCAGGGAAGATTCTCATGTGCAACTGATATCGTCGGTTCAGGGCACGCTGACCGCGCTGAACTCCTGACCGAGGCGACGAAAGGCATTCAGCACCAGGCCGTTGTCACGGATTTCCAGGTATTGCAGGCGGCCATCGGCGGCCAGCACCAGGGTGAGCTGCTGGCCGGCCTGCAGCCGGCTCAGAGGCTTATAGGAAGGCTCGGCGCGCACCAGGGCAATCAGCTCCTGGCCTGGCAGCTGCCAGTCCCGGAACAGCGAAGACAGGGTTTCACCGGAGGCCAAAGTATGGTCGATGCGCTTGCCCCCGGTGGGCACGTCAATCACCCGCTTGTCGGCGTCGCTCAGGGGCACCGTCAGGCTGCCGGTCACCGGGCCGGAGGGAGCGGGGGGCGCCGGTTGCCAGCCCAGCAGCAGCAACCAGGCCGGAACCAGCACCAGCAGTGCCAGTCGGTGCCGGCGGGGGAACTGCCCCAGGGCAGCCAGCAACTGGCCCAGCCCTCGGCGGGCTGGAAGGGTAAGCTGATTGATACGAGTGCCGGCCGACACTCGTTGATGGCCTCTGGCTGCACTTTTTCTTCTGGTCATAATCCCCTCCGTCGCGGCCACAAGTGTATCCAGCGCCCACCAACTCCACAAGCGGGTGAGCCTGCCTTTTTGCGGCCGAAGCTGGGCGCGCGACAAGGCGTTTCGCCCGTGCGCCCCGGGTGCTAAAATAGCCACCGATTCACTTCCACGAGGCCTATTTGGCCCCTTCACTCAATCAAGGCAGAAAGAATGACAGTTAAAACTCGGTTCGCCCCCAGTCCTACCGGCTTTCTCCATGTAGGCGGTGCCCGCACGGCGCTGTACTCCTGGCTCTATGCCCGTCACCAGCAGGGCGAATTCGTGCTGCGCATTGAAGACACGGATCTCGAGCGTTCCACCCAGGAGGCCATCGACGCCATTCTGGAAGGCATGAACTGGCTGGGGCTGAGCTGGGATGAGGGTCCTTATTACCAGACCAAGCGCTTCGACCGCTATAACCAGCTGATCGACCAGTTGCTGGAAGAAGGCAAGGCCTACAAGTGTTACTGCTCAAAGGAGCGGCTGGAAGGCCTGCGTGAGCAGCAAATGGCTGCCGGCGAAAAGCCCCGTTACGACGGCACCTGCCGCCATGGCAGCCGGGATCACGCCGACGATGCCCCCCATGTGATCCGTTTCAAGAACCCCACCGAGGGCAGTGTGGTGTTTGATGATCACGTGCGTGGCCGCATCGAGTTTGCCAACGATCAGCTGGACGACCTGATCATTCGCCGCACCGACGGCGCCCCCACCTACAACTTCTGCGTGGTGGTGGACGATTGGGACATGGAAATCACCCATGTGGTACGCGGTGAAGACCACATCAACAATACCCCGCGCCAGATCAACATTTACCAGGCCCTGGGCGCCCCGGTGCCGGAGTTTGCCCATGTGTCGATGATCCTCGGTGACGACGGCGCCAAACTGTCCAAACGCCACGGCGCGGTCAGCGTAATGCAGTACCGGGACGACGGCTACCTGCCCCAGGCCCTGCTTAACTATCTGGTGCGGCTGGGCTGGTCCCACGGTGATCAGGAGATCTTCAGCCTGGACGAGATGATCTCCCTGTTCTCCCTGGATGCCATCAGCAAGTCGGCGTCCGCCTTTAACACCGACAAGCTGCTGTGGCTGAACCAGCACTACATCAAGACCCTGCCCGCCGAGGAAGTGGCCGGCCACCTGGAATGGCACATGCATGACCAGGGCATCGACTTTTCCCGAGGCCCGGCCCTGGCCGAGGTGATCGGCCTGTATGCCGAGCGTTGCAACACCCTGAAGGAACTGGCGGCCCAGAGCCGTTACCTCTATGAAGACTTCAGCGAGTTCGAGGCCGGCGCCGCCAAGAAGCACCTGCGCCCGGTGGCGGCCGAGCCGCTGGCCCTGGCCCGTACTCGGCTGGCGGAGCTGGCCGACTGGCAGCCCGCCGCCATTCACGAAGTGGTGAACGCCGTGGCCGCCGAACTGGAACTCGGCATGGGCAAGGTAGGCATGCCGCTGCGGGTGGCGGTGACCGGCATTGGCCAGTCGCCGGCCATTGACGGCGTGATGGCCCTGCTGGGCAAGGACAAGGTGCTGGCCCGCATCGACATGGCCCTTGCCTTTATTGCCGAGCGCGCCCAGGGCTGATCAGCCCTGCTGAAATGAATAAACGGCGTTGCCAAGGCAACGCCGTTTTTCTATCCAGTCACCTTAGTGTTTCACCGCCAAGTGTTCGCATTATCACCTCATTGTTTAAAAAATGATTGCTTGAACGGTTTTTTTTATTTGGCGGTTGACTCTGAACGGCCCTGTGCCTATTATGCGCATCGCTCGCAGGGACAAGCTTCCTGCAACGACTTGAGCGGGGTTATAGCTCAGCTGGGAGAGCGCTTGCATGGCATGCAAGAGGTCCGCGGTTCGATCCCGCGTAGCTCCACCACTTAAGTCAAGAGCAGTTTCTGCCAAATGGGGTTATAGCTCAGCTGGGAGAGCGCTTGCATGGCATGCAAGAGGTCCGCGGTTCGATCCCGCGTAGCTCCACCAGGCGGCAGAAACTAACACCAGTAAAACAGTATTGTTTTGGGGCTATAGCTCAGCTGGGAGAGCGCTTGCATGGCATGCAAGAGGTCCGCGGTTCGATCCCGCGTAGCTCCACCAAAACAATCTGACCCAATTCGGGGCTATAGCTCAGCTGGGAGAGCGCTTGCATGGCATGCAAGAGGTCCGCGGTTCGATCCCGCGTAGCTCCACCAAATTTAAAAAGCCGCAGTCGACTGACTACGGCTTTTTTCGTTTTAAACCGTCACTGGTTTTTTTCACTTTCGGTGCGCACAATGAAGCAAACTCGAACGAGACTGTTTTCATGGAGCACTTCGATCATATCTTTGCCCGGGCCTGTGCCCGTCATGGCGGCGAGGCCGCGCTGCGCCGGCTGATTGCCACCCCGGTTCTGGGTCCCGCCGAGCTGGCCGCCATTCCCGACGACCGCTGGCTGTCTTCCTTTACCATGAGCCTGTTTCAGTCCGGTTTTGTGTGGCGGGTCATTCGCGACAAGTGGCCGGACTTTGAACGGGCCTTTTTTGGCTTTGATCCCCATAAAATGCTATTGCTGGACGAGCATCACCTGGAGCGGCTCAATCATGATCCCAGCATAGTGCGCCATGCGAAGAAGATTGCTGCGGTGCCGGTCAATGCACAAATGGTGCTGACCCTGGGCAGGGAGCACGGCGGCTTTGGCGCCTTTGTGGCGAACTGGCCGACCACCGACATGGTGGGCCTGTGGCAGCAAATTCGCCGGCACGGTCGCCTGCTCGGGGGCAATATCGCCCCTTATGCCCTGCGCCGGCTGGGCGTGGATACCTTTCTCTTTACCGGCGATGTCGGTGGCTATTTGCAGCATCACGGCGTGGTAGATGCGGCCCTGGGCAGCAAAAAAGGCATGAGCCAGGCCCAGGCCGCCTTTAACACCTGGCGTGAGCAAAGCGGCCTGAGCCTGAGTGAAATCAGCAAGACCCTGGCCTTTTCCATTGGTTAGGGCGTGAGATAGGGGGTGAGAAACGCACTGACCTGTTGTGCGATCAGCGGCTGGGCGGCGGCGGTGGGGTGAATGCCATCGTCCATCATCATGCCACTCTGGCCGATTAGCGGCGCCACAAAAAACGGCAGCAGCGGCACATCGTGCTGATCCGCCAGCCGGCTGAATACCCCTTCGAACTGCTGCAGGTAGCGTTGGCCATAGTTGGGAGGCAGCTGAATATCGGTGAGAATGACCCGGGCGCCGGCTTCATTGGCCAGGGCTATCAAGCGCTCGAGGTTGCGCTCTATCAGCCGGGGCGGCAGGCCGCGCAGGCCATCGTTGCCGCCCAGTTCCAGCAGCACCAGGCTGGGCCGGTGTCGTTGCAGCAAGGGGGGCAGCCGTTGCAGTCCCCCTTGAGTGGTGTCGCCGCTGACGCTGGCGTTGACCACGGTGATTTGCCGGCCTTCCTGCTGCCATTGCTCGGCCAACAGATGGGGCCAGGCCTGCTCGGCACGCATGCGATAACCGGCGCTCAGGCTGTCACCCAGCACCAGCAGGGTGTTCGCCCACAGGGCGGGAGACAATAACCAGATCAACAGCACAAGGATTCGCAGCATGACAACCTCTTCCATTATTCGCGTGGTGGATCTCGCGCACCGGGTCAGCCTGGGCGACGAGCACCTCACCATCCTTCAGGGTGTCAACCTCGAAGTCAAGGCCGGCCAGAGCCTGGCGCTGGTGGGCGCCTCGGGCTCGGGCAAGTCGACCCTGCTGGGGCTGCTGGCGGGGCTGGACTCCGCCAGCGAGGGCGAGATCCATATCGCCGGCAAATCCCTCGCCAGCCTGAACGAAGAGCAGCGCGCTGTGTTGCGGGCGGAGCACATCGGTTTTGTGTTTCAGTCCTTTCTGTTGCTGCCTACCCTGACCGCCCTGGAAAATGTCATGCTGCCCGCCGAGCTGAAAGAGGGCAATGGCAACCGGGAGCGTGCCAGGGCGCTGCTGGAACGAGTGGGGCTGGGGGCGCGCATGAGCCACTTTCCCGCCCAACTGTCCGGGGGCGAGCAGCAGCGAGTGGCCATCGCCCGCGCCTTTATGACCGGGCCCGACATTCTCTTGGCGGACGAGCCCACCGGCAATCTGGATCACCAGACCGGCGGCCATATCATCGATTTGCTGTTTGAACTTAACCGTCAGCACGGCACTACCCTGGTGATCGTCACCCATGATGACTCCCTGGCCGGCCGCTGCGAGCGGCGCCTGCTGATGACCGCCGGTCATCTGGAGGAGCAGCATGGCTAGCCTGGGCTGGGGACTGATTCGACGGGAAGTGGCCAGCGGCCCGCTGCGACTGTTTGTGCTGGCGCTGGCGTTGTGTGTGGCCAGCATTCTCAGTGTGACCCTGGTGGCGGACCGGCTGAACGCCGCGCTCAAGGTGTCGGGACGGGACTATATCGCCGCCGATCGGGTGCTGAGTGGCAGCCGGCCTGCCGAAGCGCCATGGCTGGCCGAGGCCCAGGAGCGGGGGCTGCAGGTGTCGGTGGGGCAATCCTTTAACAGCGTGCTGTTTGCCAACGAGCAGTTGCAGCTGGCCAGCATTCGCGCCGTGGACGATGCCTTTCCCTTTTACGGTGAGCTGATCTTGGCGCCGCAAGGCCAGGTAAAGCCGGGCCATATCTGGTTGTCGGCCCGGCTGCTGGCGCTGCTGAACCTGGCTCCCGGGGCCACGGTGGAGCTGGGTAACCTGCGTCTTATCGTGGCAGGAGAGCTGGTGAGCGAGCCGGATCAGGGCTTTTCTCCCTTCTTGCTGGCCCCCAGGGCCCTGATGCACCTGGATGACGTGGCTGCCACCGGCATTTTTATGGAAGGCAGCCGCAGCCGCTACCGCTACCTGTTCAAGGGCGACGACAAGGCCCTGACGGATTACGCCCGTTGGCTGCAGCCGCAGTTGCAGCAGGGCCAGCGCTGGCGCGGCCCCAATAACGCCGACACGCCGGTGGCCCGCTCCATTACGCGGGCCGAGCAGTTCTTTCGGCTGGCTTCGCTCACCGGCGTGTTGCTGGGCATTCTGGCCATGGCCATCGCGCTGGGGTATTTCTCCCGTCGAGAGCAGGATCGCATTGCCCTGCTTAAAACCCTGGGGGCGGGGCGGCGGCAGTTGCTGGCCTGGCTGGCACGACTGCTGACGGGCTTGATGCTGCTTGGCGCCCTGCTTGGCGCGGTAGCGGGTTATGGCGTGCATCAGCTGATCCTGCTGGCCCTGGGCGAGGCCATGGCGATACCGCTGCCGCCGCCTTCGCTCACGCCCTTTTTGGTGGCCGGTGGCCTGGCCCTGCTGACGACCCTGATGCTGTCGGTGGTGCCCCTGCTGCGGCTGTTGGGGGTGCCTCCGCTGCGAGTATTGCGCAACGAGGCCGAGGCGCGCATTTCACCCTGGCTTAGCGGTGGCATACTGCTGGCGGGTGTCGTGGTGCTGAGCTGGCTGTTCGCCGGCAGCCTCGGGCTGGCCGGCGGCCTGCTGCTGGGACTGCTGGCACTGGTACTGGTGCTGGGCGGGTTGTGCCGAGTGTTGCTGGCGCTGGCCCGGCTACCTCGAGGTAGTGTGGCCTTTCGACTGGCGCTAGGCCGGCTGAACCGGGCCAGGCTGGCGACCTTGCTGCAGTTTGGTGGCGTGGCACTGGCCCTGTTTCTGGCCAGCCTGTTGTGGGTGGTGCGGGGCGAGCTGACCGAGGGCTTTCTGGCCCGGTTGCCTGCCGACACCCACAACCGTTTTCTGATCAATATTGCCGACACCGAGCTGGATCCGGTGGCGCAGCTGCTGAGAGACAACGGGCTGGACTCATCGCGCTTCTATCCCATCGTGCGCGGGCGGCTGGCGCAGGTGAATGCGGTGCCGGTGGCGGAGATCAGCAGCGAGCGGGGTGGCGGCCTGGGCCGTGAGCTCAACCTCACCTGGAGCGAAGAGGTGCCCGAGGGCAACCGCATTGTGGACGGCCAGTGGTCGGCCGCCGCCGGCGGTGTGTCGGTGGAAAGCGGGCTGGCGGAGCGGCTCGGGCTGGTGCTGGGCGACATCCTCACCCTGGACCTGGCCGGACAAAGGGTCTTTGCCGAGGTGCGTAGCCTTCGTGAGGTGGATTGGGACAGCATGAAGCCCAATTTTTACCTGGTGTTGAGCCCGGACGTGCTGGCCGACTACCCGGCTGCCTGGATGGCGAGCTTTTACCTGCCCGAACGCCTCAAGGCGGTGGAGGTGGAGCTGATCCGTGCCTTTCCCACCATTACCGTGTTTGACGTCGAGGCCTTGCTGCAACAGTTGCGCACCATACTGGCCCAGGTCAGCCGGGCGCTGCTGGTGATCATGGCGTTGGTCACTGGGGCCAGCCTGCTGGTGCTGCTGGCCCAGGTGGAAGCCACCCTGGCCAGTCGCCGGCGGGAGCTGGTGCTGCTGCGCACCCTGGGGGCGGGCAACCGGCTGATCCGCGCCTCGTTGCGCTGGGAATGGCTGGGCGCGGGGCTGGTGGCCGGGCTGGCGGCAGCGCTGGCGGTGGAGCTGTGCGTGGCGGTGTTGCTGCCCTGGTGGCTGGATCTGCCCTGGCAGCCGCACCCTGGGTTGTGGCTGGCGTTGCCGGCCCTGGGCGCCGTGCTGTTGTTGCTTACCGGCCGCGCCGGCGGCCTGCTCAGCGGGGCCTTGATAAACCGGTTGCGGCAGTGGGGATAGTGCGCGATCCGGGCTGTGGCGCGCCCACGCGAACAAGACAGTTCGCGTGAGCCAGTCGCCCTTAAAGCCGGGGGGCGCTCAGGGTTTCTTTCAGGGCCTTGTCGAGGGTGGGGTAGCGAAAGTGAAACCCCGCCTGTTGTAGTCGCACCGGCATCACTCGCTGGCCGGTCAGCAGCAGGTCGGCCATTTCACCGAACAGTAGCTTCATGGTCCAGGCCGGCACTCGGGCGAAATGGGGCTTGCCCAGGTTACCGGCCAGGGTTTTGCTGAACTGGGCATTGGTGACCGGCTCGGGGGCGGTGGCGTTATAGGCGCCGTTGCATTCCTCGTGCTCCAGTAAGAACAGGATCAGGTTGACCACATCTTCAATGTGGATCCACGACATGTATTGCTTGCCCGAGCCGATAGGGCCTCCCAGGCCAAAGCGATAACTGGGCAGCATCTTTACCAGGGCGCCGCCTTCGGCGCCCAGCACCACTCCCAGGCGAATGCGGCACACGCGAGTGTGTTCGGTTTCGGCCTGCTGAGCCAGCTCCTCCCAGCGGGAGCAGACCTCGTGGCTGAACTCAGGGTGAGGGTGGGTGTCTTCGTCCACCAGGGTGTCTCCCTGGCGACCGTAAAAGCCCACCGCCGAGCCGCTGATCACCACGGCGGGCGGGTTGCTGCCGGCCTTGATCTTTTCCACCAGTTGCTCGGTGATGCGCCAGCGGCTGTGGCAGATACGCGTTTTCTGGGACGGGCTCCAGCGTTTGTCGGCAATGGGTTCGCCGGCGAGGTTGATAACGGCGTCAAACTGATCGAGATCGGGCAGGTCATCAAGGGAAGGCAGGGCGTCAATGTCGTGCCCCAGGCGCTGATACACCTTATTGGGTGAACGGCTCAGTACCGACACCTGATGGTGCGGACGCAGGTGACTCATCAGGCGGCTGCCGATAAAGCCGGTTCCTCCGGTAAGCAGTATCTTCATCGCTGGCTCCTTCAAGTGGCGGGGCCTGAGTGGCCCCGCGCCAGGCGAGGGTTATCCACATTATCTGTGAGTAAGTCTGTAGATTACCCCGCCTTGTCAGGATAGTTGGTTGATCTTAATGATAAAATCAAAAGCGTGCAGGGATCCGGCAGGATCACTTCAGCGCGGCCAGGGCTCCCTCGTAGTCGGGCTCGTTGGTCAGTTCGGCCACGCGCTCAACATGGGTTACCTTGCCGTTTTCGTCAATGCATACCACGGCACGGGCAGACAGGCCGCGCAGGGCGCCGTCGCTCAGGGCCACGCCGTAGTCGGCCAGGAACTCGGTGTGGCGGAAGGCAGAGGCCACCTGCACGTTTTCCAGGCCTTCGGCGGCGCAGAAGCGGCTGCTGGCAAAGGGCAGGTCCATGGACACACACAGCACCTGGGTGTTGTTCAGGCCGGCGGCCTTTTCGTTAAAGGTGCGCACGCTGGTGGCACACACGCCGGTATCCACGCTGGGGAAGATGTTCAGCAGTACCTTCTTGCCCTTGAAGTCGCCCAGCTTGATGTCGCTCAGATCGGCGCCGGTCAGGGTGAAGTCGGGAGCAGCCTGGCCTACGGTCGGCAGCTGGCCGGAAACGGCAACGGAATTCCCCTGAAAAGTAACGGATGACATTGAGACTCTCCTGATGATTGCGGTTGTTGGTGATTGGTTATCAGTATGAGTGACTAAGGTAACAGTTTTCCGCATTGGACACAGCTTTTATCGTGCGAGAACAGCGTCGTGCGAAGCCGGCCCTGCCGGCCTGATCACGGGCCTCAGGGCTCCTCGATAAAGGACTTGTCCAGCTGCTTGAACGCCGAGTTCAGGGTCTCTCCCAGTTCAAAATAACGGGGGCGGGACACCGGTGCCTTGACCCGGCCGCCGGCGGCGGCCAGCTTGTCGTGAATTTGCAGGTACCATTCCCGCAGCGACGGCGGCAAATGGGTATCGGCTCGCTTGCCCAGCCAGTAATAGCCCTGCAACGGCAGGCTGGCCAAAAACAGCACCGAGGCCACCACGCTGGGCCAGTAGTGGGGGGCACCAAACTGAAACTGCAGCAACAGGCTCAGGGTGATCAGCGCCGGCATGGTGCGCACCCCATAACGGGTGGCAACCATAATGCGGCATTCGGGAAACAGCGGCGCCAGACGGCGCTCCTGTGGCCAGATGGCCAGGTATTGCTGGCCGCGATGCAGGGTGTGGGTAAAGGGACTCATATGTCCTCCAGGCAGTCTCCTGCGGTGTAGCTAATTTTCAGATTAGCGATTCAAATCAAAAAAAACGCCGTGTCTGGCTGTTATTTTACCACAGACAAAAGGTTAATATTCGCCATCCAACTGGCCGGTTAACATACCGGCCATGTTACGGATGACCCCCGGCCAGTCTACCCTTTGGTAAAGCGCCTTTTCTCAAGGATAGAGTTAAAGTGATATTTATTGCCCGTTTTATGGCGGGCAAGTGGTTTCGCAAATCCGAAAGAAAGGATTTTCAATGAGTAACGATCTGGTCCTGGTGCTGAATTGCGGCAGCTCCTCCCTCAAGTTCGCCATTCTGGACGCCGAAAGCGGCAGCGAAAAGCTGTCCGGCCTGGCCGAATGCTTTTACCTTGCCGACGCCCGTATCAAATGGAAGCTTGATGGTGTCAAGGCCGATGCAGCACTGGGGGCCGGAGCCGCCCACCAGCAGGCCCTGGATTTCATTGTGGAGCACCTGCTCAAGCCTCACCCGGAACTGCTGCAAGGGCTGGTGGCGGTGGGCCACCGAGTGGTGCACGGTGGCGAACGTTTTACCCGTTCGGTACTGATTGACGACGAGGTGATCGCGGGTATCGAGGCCTGCGCCAGCCTGGCGCCGCTGCATAACCCGGCGCACCTGGTGGGCATTGCCTCGGCCCGCAGTGCCTTTCCGGCACTGCCCCAGATCGCGGTCTTTGATACCGCCTTTCATCAGACCATGCCCGAGCAGGCCTATCTGTACGCCATTCCTCATTCCCTGTACCGGGAACACGGCATTCGCCGTTATGGCATGCACGGCACCAGCCACTACTTCATCACCCAGGAAGCGGCGCGCGTGCTCAACAAGCCGGTGCACGAGCTCAATATCATCAGCTGCCACCTGGGCAACGGCGCCTCGGTATGCGCGGTTAAAAACGGCGAGTCGGTAGACACCTCCATGGGCCTGACCCCGCTGGAAGGCCTGGTGATGGGCACTCGAAGCGGTGACATTGATCCGGCCCTGATCTTCCATCTGCACGATGCCCTGGGCTACAGCGTGGATCGTATCAATACCCTGCTGACCAAGGAATCGGGCCTGCTGGGCCTGACCGAGCAAAGCAGCGACTGCCGTTTTGCCGAAGACAATTACGATCAACTGCCCGAGGCCAGGCGCGCGCTGGACATTTTTGCCTACCGCCTGTCCAAATACATTGCCGGTTATGCCTGTGCCCTCGACGGCCGGCTGGATGCCATCGTGTTCACCGGCGGCATCGGCGAGAACTCTTCTCTGGTGCGCGAACTGACCCTGTCCAAACTCGCATTGCTGGGTGCAAAGGTGGACGACGCCGCCAACCAGGCCGCCCGATTCGGCAAGGCCGGCTGCATCAGTCAGGCCGGCAGCCTGCCGGTGTGGGTACTGCCCACCAATGAGGAGTGGGTGATCGCCCAGGATGCGCTGGCGCTGTCTCGTCTGTCACCAGCGGGGGAAGACCAATGACCAGAACCATCATGCTGATCCCGGTCAGCAGCGGCGTGGGCGCCACCTCGGTCAGCCTTGGCATGGTGCGTGCCATGGAGCGCAACGGCGTCAACGTCAGCTTCTTCAAGCCGGTGTCCCAGCCGCGCTCCCGGCGCAAGGTGCAGGATCACTCCACCGCGGTCATGGCCAACGGCTCCAACCTGACACCGCCGGAACCCTTTGCCCTGAGCTATGCCGAGAGCATGATCTCGGCGGGCAACCTGGACGTGCTGCTGGAGGAAATCGTCGCACGCTTTGAAAAGCACGTTTCCGAAAGCGGCGCCGAGGTTGTGGTGGTGGAGGGCCTGATCCCCACCGACAAGCAGCCCTTTGCCAACCGCATCAACTACGACATTGCCAAGGCACTGGATGCCGACATGGTGTTCGTGGCCCAGCCCGGCAGCGACAGCAGCCAGCACCTGAAGGAGCGACTGGAGCTGGCCTGTGCCAACTTCGGCGGCGTGCTTAACAAGCGCATTGTGGGCTGCATCATTAATAAGGTGGGCGCGCCGGTGGACGAGCAGGGCAACGCGCGACCCGATCTCACCGAGATGTTCAATCCCGGCTACAAGGGCGAGCATGTCACCGCCAACCTGGAAGTGCTGCAGGTGTTCGGCAAGACACCGCTGCGCATTCTTGGCTGCATTCCCTGGAATACCCAGCTGGTGGCCCCCCGGGCGGTGGATCTGGCCCGTCACCTCAATGCCACCATCATCAACGAGGGCGGACTGCACACCCGCCGGCTGCAAAGCGTCACCTTCTGCGCCCGGGCGCTGCACAACATGGTGCAGCACTTCAAGCCCGGCAGCCTGCTGGTGGCCTCGGGAGATCGCTCCGACGTGATCGTGTCGGTGTGCCTGGCGGCCATGAACGGCGTCAAGATCGGCGCCCTGCTGCTGACCGGCAGCTATCACCCCGAGCCCCAGATCATGGACCTGTGCCAGCGTGCCACCGAAACCGGCCTGCCCATTCTGATGGTCAACACCAATACCTGGCAGACGGCGGTCAGCCTGCAGCACTTCAACCTGGAGATTCCGGTGGACGACGCCGGCCGCATCGAGGCGGTGCAGGACTACATGGCCGGCCATATCGACAAGCACTGGATCGAGTCGCTGTCGGCCAAGTCCGCCCGCAGTCGCCGGCTCAGCCCGCCGGCGTTCCGCTATCAGCTCACCGAGCTGGCCCGCCGCGCCGCCAAGCGCATTGTGCTGCCGGAAGGGGATGAGCCGCGTACCATCAAGGCCGCTGCCATCTGCGCCGAGCGGGGCATTGCCCGGCCGGTACTGCTGGGCAACCCCGAAGAAATCCTGCGCATCGCCGCCCAGCAGGGCGTGGTGCTGGATGACAAGGTCGACATCGTGGATCCGGCCGAGGTGCGAGACAACTACGTGGAGCGGCTGGTGGAGCTGCGCAAGTCCAAGGGCATTACCGAGGTGGTGGCCATGGAGCAGTTGCAGGACAACGTGGTGCTGGGCACCATGATGCTGGAGCGGGACGAGGTGGACGGTCTGGTGTCGGGCGCGGTCAACACCACCGCCAACACCATTCGGCCGCCGCTGCAGATCATCAAGACCGCGCCGGGCTGCTCGCTGGTGTCGTCAGTGTTCTTTATGCTGCTGCCGGATCAGGTGCTGGTGTATGGCGACTGTGCCATCAACCCGGATCCGAGCGCCGAGCAGCTGGCGGAGATCGCCATTCAGTCGGCGGAGTCGGCCCGGGCCTTTGGCATTGATCCCAGAGTGGCAATGATCTCCTATTCCACCGGCACCTCCGGCACCGGCGCCGACGTGGAGAAGGTGCGCGAGGCGACCCGTCTGGCCCAGGAAAAACGCCCGGATCTGGTGATCGACGGTCCGCTGCAGTATGACGCCGCCATCATGGAAAATGTGGCCAAGTCCAAGGCGCCCAACTCGCCGGTAGCGGGCAAGGCCACGGTGTTTATCTTTCCGGATCTGAACACCGGCAACACCACCTACAAGGCGGTGCAGCGCTCGGCCCAGCTGGTGTCCATCGGCCCCATGCTGCAGGGCATGCGCAAACCGGTGAACGATCTGTCCCGTGGCGCCCTGGTGGACGACATCGTCTACACAATTGCCCTCACCGCCATTCAGGCCGGTCAGCAGGGCGGCGCCGCCTGATCCCCACCGCGCCGGCGTAAACCACGCCGGCGCACTTGCAAAAACCACCACGATTGGCGAGTCTGGGACACTGCTTGCGCTTGAGAACCCGCCATGAACTTTCTTTCCCAGCCACTGCAAAGCCAGCCCGAGCCGGACTGGGCCCGGCTGCAGGCCCTGCCCATTGTCGATAAGGGGGAGCCCCTGGTACCCCTGGGCCTGGTGCCGTCGCCGCTGCGTGTTTATCCCGCTTATTTCCATTTGGGGGTGCCGGGGGCGCTCACCGAATGCTATGTGCGCCGGCCGGTGCTGGAGCGATTGCAGCAGGCGGCCATGCTGCTGCCCGCCGGGGTCGAGCTGGTGGTGCTGGATGGCTGGCGCCCGTTCCGGGTGCAACAGTATCTGTATGAAACCTTGGTGGATGCCCTCAGCCGGCAGTATCCCGACGAGGACGAGCAGGGCCTGTTGACTCGGGCTCGGCACTTTGTAGCGCCCCCGAGCGCCGATGACGCCGCGCCCAGCCCGCACCTCACCGGCGGCGCCGTGGACGTATGTCTGTGCGATGGCACCGGGCGCTTGCTCAACATGGGCACCGGCTTTGACGATATCAGCCCCTGGTCGTATACCGCCGCCTTTGAGGCGGTGGTCAGACCCGGTGCCGAGGAAGCCGAGATCATCGAAAATCGCCGGCTGCTGCACAGTTGCATGACCCGGGCCGGCTTTACCAATCTGCCCAGTGAATGGTGGCATTACGACTACGGCAATCAGAGCTGGGCCTGGTACAGCCGGCAACCCCATGCCCTGTTTGGCGTGGCCCAGCAACACAGTCTGGCCGAGCGCTGGCGTGCCCAGGTGGCCAGCGCCGGCGGTTAACCGATCCTTCCTTTCCGCATTTTTCACTGCACCGGACCGCTCCCGACTGAATAATCGAGGGCGAATCCGGTGTCGGCTGCCGCATTGCGCTGCCTGCCGCCTAATTTTCCACCAGAAAAAAGTGTGACGATCACAGCATTTTTACATATTGGCCCGGTGGCAGCACCATGACAGTTGGGCCAGTTTTTTGCCGGCCGGCAGTCCTGAGTGCAGTCTGTGTGAACGTGGATTTTGTGGTTAGATCTTAAAAAACAAGGTGTTAAACATTGGTTTTAAACGGATGCGACTAAAGTGGTCGCTTGTTTTCATTTTTAATTTAAATGGGTTTGTTGGTTTAAATAAATACTGCAAATGGTGTTAACCACTTGTTATCGTCCTCGTTGCGGAGTAATTTTCCTGCACTTGCCGCACATCGAACAGGATTGACGTGCCGGCAATGAATGATTCAGAACGATGTGCTGCTTTTCTGTAGCCATCACCCGTTCAACAAAGGATGTAACCATGAACGAACTGGTTAATGCCATTAACGGCTATATCTGGAGCCTGCCCCTGATCTATCTGTGTCTGGGCGTGGGTCTGTATTTCTCCCTTCGCACCCGCTTTCTGCAACTGCGCCATATCAAGGAAATGGTTCGGCTGATGTTTCAGGGCGGCAGCTCGTCGGCGGGCATCAGCTCCTTTCAGGCGCTGGCACTGTCACTGTCCGGCCGGGTAGGTACCGGTAATATCGCCGGTGTGGCCACCGCCATCACCTTTGGCGGCCCCGGCGCCGTGTTCTGGATGTGGGTCGTGGCCTTCCTGGGCTCGGGCACCGCCTTTGTGGAGTCGGCGCTGGCGCAAATCTACAAGGAAAAAGACGACAACGGCCTGTATCGCGGCGGTCCGGCCTTTTATATCGAGAAAGGGCTGGGCATCAAATGGTACGCCTGGGTCTTTGCCCTCTCCACCGTGCTCGCCTGCGGCATGCTGCTGCCCGGCGTGCAGGCCAACAGCATCGCCTCCGGCATTGAGAACGCCTTTGGCATTCCCACCACCGTTTCTGCCGCGGCCGTGGTCATCCTGCTGGGTCTGATCATCTTTGGTGGCGTCAAGCGTATCGCTCACTTCACCCAGGTGGTGGTGCCCTTTATGGCACTGGGCTACATTCTGGTGGCCTTTGTGATCATCGTGCTCAACATCGGTCAGGTGCCCGAGGTAGTCAGCCTGATTGTGGGCAGTGCCTTTGGCATGAAGGCCGGTTTTGGCGCCATTCTGGGCCTGGCCATTGAGTGGGGTGTGAAGCGCGGCATCTATTCCAACGAAGCCGGTCAGGGTACTGGTCCCCACGCCGCTGCCGCGGCCGAGGTTTCTCACCCCGCCAAGCAGGGCCTGGTGCAGAGCTTCTCTGTCTATATCGACACCCTGTTCGTGTGCTCCGCTACCGCCTTCATGATCATCATCACCGGTGCCTACAACGTGATGGGCAAGGCCGGCGACGCCATTGTGGAGCAGTTGCCCGGCGTGGAAGCCGGCCCCGGCTACACCCAGGCGGCGGTCGAGTCGGTGATGCCCGGTTTTGGCGGCATTTTTGTGGCGGTGGCGCTGTTCTTTTTCGCCTTTACCACCATTCTGGCCTACTACTACATCGCCGAAACCAACATCGCCTATATCAACCGCAAGGTGCACCGCCCCTGGCTGATGTTTGCGCTCAAGCTGGTGCTGATGGCTTCTGTGGTGTACGGCTCGGTCAAGACCGCCGGCCTGGCCTGGGGCCTGGGTGACATCGGCGTGGGCCTGATGGCCTGGCTCAACATCATTGCCATTCTGCTGCTGCAAAAGCCGGCGCTGATTGCCCTGAAAGACTACGAGGAGCAAAAGGCACAGGGGCTGGACCCCACCTTTGACCCGGTCAAACTGGGCATCAAGAATGCCGACCACTGGGTGAAGGGCAAACGGTCACAGGCCGCGGACGCCGAAGGCTCGGTGTCTCCCGAGGCCCAGGCCGAGCGCAGCTGACCCCTAAACTAGCATCAGGGCCGGACGTTGTTCCGGCCCTTTTTCATTCTGGCGGTATCAAAAGCCAACACTGGTCCCAGAGTGGCGCCGCCGCTTGTGCTTATACTCGAGCTGAAGCCCCCATTGCGCCAACATCACTGAATCAACAAGGAGAGCATCATGGACAGCAGCAATGCACTGTGGCAAACCGGCTGGTATTGCAACGGCCAGTGGCAGGACACCCAGGAACGCTATGAGGTGCTGAACCCGGCCAGCGGCGAACTGCTGGCGCGGGTGGCCCGTTGTGGCGCTGCCGAAACCGAGCAGGCCATTGCCGCCGCGGCGGCTGCCTTTGACCAATGGCGCCACAGCACGCCCAAGGAGCGCACCGCTGTGCTGCGTCGTTGGCATGATCTGATGCTGGCGCACCAGGACGAGCTGGCCGAACTGATGGTGCTGGAGCAGGGCAAGCCCCTGGCCGAGGCCAAGGGCGAGGTGGCCTATGCCGCCAGCTTTCTGGAATGGTTCGGGGAAGAAGCCAAGCGTGCCGGCGGCGATACCATTCCCAGTCCCAAGCGGGAAAACCGGCTGTGGGTGATCAAGCAGCCGGTAGGGGTGGTGGCCGCCATCACCCCCTGGAACTTTCCCATGGCCATGATCACCCGCAAGGTGGGCCCGGCCATCGCCGCCGGCTGCACCGCCGTGGTCAAGGCGTCCAGCGTCACGCCGTTGTGCGCCAACGCCCTGGCGGTGCTGGCGGAACGGGCCGGACTGCCGGCGGGGGTGCTTAACCTGGTGTCGGGCGATTCCGGCCCCATTGGCGAGGCGCTGATGCAAAGCTCGGCGGTGCGCAAACTGTCGTTTACCGGCTCTACCGGCATCGGCAAAAAGCTGATGGCCCAGGCCGCCGGCACGGTGAAAAAGCTGTCACTGGAGCTGGGCGGCAATGCGCCCTTTATCGTGTTTGACGATGCCGATCTCGACGCCGCCGTGGCCGGTGCCATGGCCTCCAAGTTTCGCAACACCGGCCAGACCTGCGTGTGTGTAAACCGCTTCTATGTGCAGGACGGGATTTACGACAGATTTGTGGCCCGCCTGGCCGAGGCGGCCGACGCCATGAAGGTGGCGGAAGGCCGGGAGGACGGCGCCCAGCAGGGGCCACTGATCACACAAGCGGCGCTCGACAAGGTGGAAGAGCACGTGGCCGATGCGCTGAAAAAGGGGGGGCGGCTGGTGTGCGGCGGTGCCCGCCATGCGTTGGGCGGCACCTTCTACCAGCCCACGGTGATCGCCGATGCCAATGAGGACATGTTGCTGGCCCGGGAAGAAACCTTTGGTCCGGTGGCCGCCTGTTTCCGCTTTACCGACGAGGCGGATGCGGTGCAACGGGCCAACGACACCCCCTTTGGCCTGGCCGCCTATTTTTATACGCGGGATCTGAACCGGGTATTCCGTGTGTCGGAAGCCCTGGAGTCGGGCATGGTGGGCGTGAACGAGGGCATTATTTCCAACGAGGTGGCGCCCTTTGGCGGCGTGAAGGAATCGGGCCTGGGCCGGGAAGGCAGCCAGATTGGCCTGGATGAGTTCCTGGAAACCAAATACGTCAACCTGGGGAACCTGGTTCAGTAAGCCTGCTTGGGTGGTGCCGAATCGCAACCTCGGGCACGAAAGCAACAGCCGAATCAACAAGGGCCGCATTAGCGGCCCTTTTTTGTTATTCGCTCAGCATGGCTTCCATCGCTGCTTCCCGTTGCTCCCGGGACAGCGTCTTCGGCTCGCTGGAGCTCGGCGTGCTCGGCTTGTCTGCCGCAGCTTTGGCCTGCTGGTTTTCCAGCGCCTTCAGCTTTTCCTCCGTCTGCTGCAACTGGGTGCGGGTGGCGTCCAGCTCGTTTTGCAGCGGGGCGGCGGCCGGTGCGGTGGCTGGGGCTGCCAGCAGGGCGCCACCCAGGGGCGGTGCCGGCTGCTGGGCGGCCTTGGTCAGCCAGCCCTGCATCTCGTCGGGCCAGACCGCGGCCTTGCCAGTGTGCGACTCGCTGAACACGCGGGTCTGATCGTTGGCGCTCAGCAGCACTGACATCTGGTTGCTGTCGGCGTTCCATACCAGGCCGGCCTTGTCGGCGCCGGTCTGCTCGGCGGTGCGAGACACCAGATAGAACAAGGGGCCTTCCTGCTGCAGCTCGCCGGCGGTGCGCAGCAGCGATACCGTGGTGTCGTAGTGAGGGCCAAGCAGGCTGGTCATACGGGTTTTTATCACCGGTTGCTCAAACAGGTTGGTGGTATTGGGATCCAGCCCCACCATGGGTTTGAGCATGGCCCACATCAGCTGGCCCGGTCCCATGGTCAACAGGGGTGCCACACAGGCACTGAGGGAGAGGGAAAGCAGGGCGGCCTTGAGCAGAACAGACAGACGCATTCGAATATATAATCCAGGCTATTGATAATAATAAAGTTTTACCTGTTTGAATCCGTCGACGAGGCGGCGGTCATGAACAGGCCGGCGCAAATTAGCACAACCTGGGGAAAAAAAGATCAACCTCGGTGAAAAATAGTCGAACGGCCGAGGATGACATGATTACCGCGCCATTTTTTGGCATGCTGACGGCCACGAACCTGAGGGCAAATTCAAATGAAACACTGGCTTTTACCCATGATGGCGGCATGGCTGCTAAGTGCCTGCTCGCCCGCCGAGCAGCAGCACCTTCGCCTGCTCAGCGGCGACTGGGACACGGCCCGGGCCACGACCGAGCTGGCCCGGCAGGAATTGGAGCAGGCCGGTTTTGCGGTGACTGTGGAGCAGGTGGCGCCGGGGCAAATCTGGTCGCGGCTTGCCGCCGGCGAGGCCGATGCCAGTCTCTCCGCCTGGCTGCCCGACAGCAGCCGGCACCATGCCGAGCGTTTCTTCGACAGGCTGCACGATCTCGGCCCCAACGGCCCCATGCTGCGGCTCGGGCTGGCGGTGCCGGCCTCGGCCACCCAGGCCCGTATCAGCGAGCTGGCCGGCAGTGATTATGGCAACAACAAGATCATCGGCATGATGCCCGGCCACGGCAGCCTGGTGCTCACCGAACAGGCACTGGCTCGCTATCACCTCGATGAATACCAGTTGCTGTCCGGCTCGGGCGAAGCCTACCGTCACCTGGTGAATACCGCCATTGAGCAGCAGTTACCGGTAGTCATCGCCGCCTGGTCACCCAGCCGAGTGATGCTGCACCCGCAGCTGAAATGGTTGAAGGACGACCAGGGCCACTTTGCCGCCGGCGAGCGGGCCCATACCCTGGTGCGCCGGGGCCTGGAAGACAGCGCCCCCAGGGCCATGGAAGTACTGGGCAGCATTCGCCTTACAGAAGACGAGTTGACCGCCCTGCTGCGACAGGTGGCCGCCGAGCCCGATCTCACCCTGGCGGTCAACCGGTGGCGGGCGGAGCAGAGTGAAGCCGAGCCCGTGCAGTAACCACCAGTCTGGCGACATTTGTCCGTGGATTGGGGGTTGATCTGGAGCCACGTGCGGCGCAGCCTTGTGTCTTGCGCTAACCCCATGGGGAACTTGGTGGTAGCCTCTCTCTGTTTGGGGTAAGGGAAATATCAGTCATGCGATCAAAAAAACAATTGTCCCAGGTCACGGATTTTGATTTGCGTCTGTTGCGCCTGTTCAAGGTGGTGGCCGAGAGTGGCAGTTTTTCCGCGGCCGAAAGCGCCCTCGGCATTACCCGCTCGGCGGTCAGTCTGCAAATGAGTGATCTGGAAAAGCGTCTGGGTATGCGCCTGTGTCAGCGCGGCCGGGCCGGCTTTGCCCTGACCGACGAGGGACGGGAGGTGCTGCGGGCCGGCGAAGTGCTGCTGACCGCGGTCGAAAATTTTCGAGGGGAAGTCAATCAGATCAACAATCAGCTGCGTGGCGAACTCAATATCGGCATCGTCAATAACCTGGTGACGCAGCCGCACATGAGCATTACCCGGGCCCTCAAGGCGTTACGCGAACGCAGTGATGAAATCAGGATCAACATCAGCATGAGCACGCCCGGAGAGATTGAGCGTGGCCTGTTTGATGGCCGTCTGCATGTGGGGGCGATACCGCTCAATACGCCGTTATCGGGCCTGGACTACAGCCTGCTCTACGAGGAGCATGCCAGCCTGTATTGCAGCCATGAGCATCCCTTTTTTCATGAGGAGCACGGGCTCGATGACGAGCGGTTGGGGGCGGTCGATGCGGTCGTGCCCAGCTATCGCATGACGGAGCAAGCCATTGAGTTGCATCGCATGCTTCACTGTACCGCCACCGCCTCCGATCGGGAAGGCATCGCCTTTCTTATCCTTACCGGCAGTTATATAGGCTACCTGCCGGATCACTATGCCGCCAAGTGGGTGGCCAAGGGCCAGATGAAGGCGCTGTGTCCGGAGCGCCTGTTCTTTGACTCCCGGCTGGCCATCGTGACCCGCAAGGGGCGACGCCCCAACCTGTTGCTGGAAACCTTTCTGAATTCCCTGCCATCGCTCGGCTGAATGCCGACCCTGTTACGGCCGTAATGGGGTCAGTCATTTTGCACTGCATAGTTAAGTCATTACTTACCTTTTGTTGATTACATTTGGATTTAATTGATTTAACAATCTGAACACAATGCTTTCTGTTACCACGGCTTAGCCCTCAACAGCAGAAGGGATTGAATATGTCTAAACAGGATTGCTTGCAGCGTGCCGGCCTGAGCCCCGAACAGCTCGACGCCTACTGGATGCCCTACACCGGCAACCGTCAGTTCAAACAGGATCCGCGCATCATCGTGAGTGCCGAGGGCAGTTACTACCGGGATGTGGACGGTCGCCGTATTTTCGACGGCCTCTCCGGCCTGTGGACCTGCGGCGCGGGTCATAACCGTCCCGAAATCGCCGAGGCGGTGTCCCGTCAGCTGCGTGAGCTCGACTATGCCCCGGCCTTTCAATATGGCCATCCCAAGGCCTTTGAGCTGGCCCATCGCCTGCGTGAGCTGACCCCGGCCGGCCTGGACTATGCGTTTTTTACCGGCTCCGGCTCCGAGAGCGCCGACACCGCCCTGAAAATTGCCCGGGCTTACTGGCGCAAGAAGGGCAAGGCCAGCAAGACCCGCTTGATCGGTCGCTCCAAGGGCTATCACGGCGTGAACTTTGGCGGCATCAGCCTGGGCGGCATCGGTGCCAACCGGGCGCTGTTTGGCCAGGGCATCGACGCCGATCACCTGCCTCATACCCTGATGGCGGAAAACGCCTTTACACAAGGCATGCCCCAGACCGGTGCCGACAAGGCCGACGAGCTGCTGGAGCTGATTGCCCTGCACGATGCCTCCAACATTGCCGCCGTGATCGTGGAGCCGCTGGCCGGCTCCGCCGGGGTCATTCCACCGCCGGTGGGCTACCTGCAACGGCTGCGGGAGATCTGCGACCGGCATGACATTCTGCTGATCTTCGACGAGGTGATCACCGGCTTTGGCCGCATGGGATCCATGACCGGTGCCGAGGAGTTCGGCGTGGTGCCCGACATCATGAACGTGGCCAAGCAGCTGACCAACGGTGCCGTGCCCATGGGGGCGGTGATCTGCAAGGGCGAGATCTACCACACCTTTATGGAGCAGGGCGGTCCCGACTACATGCTGGAGCTGCCCCACGGCTACACCTATTCCGGCCACCCGGTGGCCTGCGCGGCGGCGCTGGCGTCACTCGACATTTTGCAGCAGGACCGGCTGATCGATCGGGTCAAGGAGATGGCTCCGGTATTTGAACAGGCCCTGCACGGCCTTAAGGGCACCCGCTATGTCAGCGATATTCGCAACTACGGCCTGGCCGGTGCCCTGCAGATAGAAAGCCACCCCGGCGAGCCGGCCCGTCGCCCTTACGAGATTGCCATGAAGTGCTGGCAGAAGGGCTTCTACGTGCGCTATGGCGGCGACACCATTCAGCTCGGCCTGCCCTTTATCGTGGAGCGGGAAGAGATAGACCGTCTGGTCAATGCCCTGGGCGAGGCCATTGGCGAGCTGGACTGAATTAGTGGCCGGCGGCCGGGCAAAGCGCTCAGGCCCGGCCGCCGGCGTCAACCACAGCATTTGAAACTCAAAGAGGTATATTGAATGAACACCATAGGTCATTTGATCAACGGCACCATTGTTAACGATAACGGACGCACCCAGGACGTTTACAACCCCTCTACCGGCGAGGTGTCCAAACAGGTGGCACTGGCCAGCAAGGCCACCGTAGAAGAAGCCATTGCCGCCGCCCAGGCCGCCTTTCCGGCCTGGCGCAATACGCCGCCGCTCAAGCGTGCCCGGGTCATGTTCCGGTTCAAGGAACTGCTGGAGCAGAATGCCGAGAAAATCTGCCAAATGATCGGCGAAGAGCACGGCAAGATAGTGCACGACGCCATGGGGGAGCTGTCCCGGGGCATTGAGAACGTGGAATACGCCTGCGGCGTGCCCGAGCTGCTCAAGGGAGAGCACAGCAAGAACGTGGGGCCGGCCATCGACTCCTGGAGCGAGTTTCAGCCCCTGGGGGTGGTCGCCGGCATTACTCCCTTCAACTTTCCGGCCATGGTGCCGCTGTGGATGTTTCCCATGGCCATCGCCTGCGGCAACACCTTTGTGCTCAAGCCGTCGGAGCGGGATCCGGGCTCAACCCTGTTTATCGCCCAGCTGCTGATGGAAGCGGGTTTGCCCGCCGGCGTCATCAACGTGGTGAACGGCGACAAGGAAGCGGTCGATACCCTGCTGGACGACGCGCGCGTGCAGGCGGTCAGCTTTGTGGGATCCACTCCCATTGCCGAATACATCTACAGCCGCGCCAGTGCCAACGGCAAGCGTTGCCAGGCCCTGGGTGGTGCCAAGAACCACGCCATTGTGATGCCCGATGCCGATATGGACAACGCCGTCAGCGCCCTGACCGGCGCCGCCTTTGGCTCTTCCGGTGAACGCTGTATGGCACTGTCGGTAGCGGTGGCGGTGGGCGATGCGGCCGCCGATGCCCTAATAGAGAAAATGCAGGCACAGATGCAGAGCCTCAAGGTGGGTGCCTTTCACGACAAGCAGAACGACTTTGGTCCGGTGATCACCCAGGCACACATGGAAAAAGTGGTGGGCTATATCAACAGTGCCGAGAAGCAGGGCGCCGAGATCGTGGTCGATGGCCGCAACCCGTCCGTGCCTGGCTACGAGCAGGGCTTCTTCGTGGGCGGCACCCTGATCGACCGGGTCACTCCCGAGATGCTGTGCTACCGGGAAGAGATCTTTGGTCCTGTGTTGCTGGTGGTGCGTGTGGAAACCATGCAGGAAGCCATGGATTTGATTGATGCCCATGAATACGGCAATGGTACCTGCATCTTTACTCGAGACGGCGAAGCGGCCCGTTACTTCAGCGACAACATTCAGGTAGGCATGGTCGGTATCAACGTACCGCTGCCGGTGCCCGTGGCCTATCACTCCTTTGGTGGCTGGAAGCGCTCACTGTTCGGTGATCTCTATGCTTACGGTCCCGATGCGGTGCGTTTTTACACCCGCCGCAAAACCGTCACCCAGCGCTGGCCCTCGGCCGGTGTGCGTGAAGGCGCCCAGTTCGCCTTTCCAAGCTAATTACTCAGAAGGGCCACTCCGGGTGGCCCTTCCCATCAGGCACGATCAGTGATGGACACGATGACGTTCTGCCGAACCATAGAACAACAGGATCAAACCGGAGACGATCAATACCTGCTGCGAGTGGTGCGCAAAATCGCCGAGGGCGGTTATTCGCTATACGCCACCAACCCGGACTATGATGACATTGACGTTACCGATGACATGAAGCCCTTTGCCAGGCTGAAGGCGGTGTTGAAGGGATAAACCGGCAAAGCCTGAGTGGGATAACAGTCCGTTTTATCGAAAGTGACCATGTGGGCAAAAATATGGCGGTACTGCATGCATGATGATGGCCCTGCCGGTGGTCACTACCTGGCTTGGCTTCCAATTCTTCGTGACAGATCAGATCTGAAAGGCCTTTAGCGAATATTCTTTGACCGTCAGTGGTGTTTGCACTGGCCTTGAATTGCCTGTTCTGCGGCACCAGAGCCAGTGCGTGGGCTGTGTCAATGTTTAAGCAGCGTCAGTGTCAGTTTCCGTAGTTCGCCGAATCACGAATCGTCGGGTAGCCCTCGATGTAGACCCATTCGGCGTCTTTCGCCGGCACGTGGCACCCGAAGCAGTTGTTAAAGCCTTCGCCTTTCCAGTTTTTGGTCAGACTGACTTCGGGGCTGTCTTGTGTGAACAGTGCCCAGCCCCAGCCTTCTCCCCAGGCTGCATTCTCGGGAAAGCGGTTCTTGCGGTCGCGTACCATCACAAACCAAACACCCGGTTCGCCCGCCCATTGAGCAAAGCCGGTTGCTTTCTGACCTTCACGAATACTACTTATTTCTTTGACCAGGGTGGCACCATCTGGCCACTGCCCGTTTTGTTTAAAGCTTTTCACGGCCGAAGGTTCCGCATATACGTCGTGCACACCGGGCCCGCTGGCCTGATCATCTTCACGCACAAACCAGCTGCCTATGTGAACCCATTCATCACGAAATGCGGTGGGGCGGCTGATTGTGCCTTTGGCATCAACATAGGGCGAGAACTGATCGCTGCTGGTCGCGGCCGCAACCCAGAATGTGCCGCCGGCGAGCAGGGCGGCAAGCGTGATGGTGGATGTTGTTCTGAATCGCATGGCAATAGCCTCCAGTGGGGGGTGACTAAAGTAAAGCCTATCCAGCCATGGATTGCCTGTTGGGGTGTTTCTTGGGCGCAAAGAAAAAGGCGTTAACCATTTCGAGTTAACGCCTTAAAAATCAGTGCTTTAACTGAATGTTATCAGTTCATGCCGTATTTCTTGAGCTTCTTGCGCAGGGTGCCGCGGTTAATGCCCATCATGTTGGCGGCGCGGGTCTGGTTGCCGCGGGTGTACTGCATGATCACGTCCAGCATGGGCGCTTCGACTTCGGAGAGAACCAGCTCATACAGCTCGGTGACTTCCTGGCCGTTAAGCTGAGACAGGTAGTTGCGCAGGGCCTGCTCCACGGAGTTGCGCAGCGGGCGCTGGGTCGGCTGCTCGGAAGTCGGAGATTTGGTGGTGGTTACCAGTGCGTCAGAAGTCGTAGTTTGTTCGAACATATTCAGTCGGCTCTTCTATTGTTCGTTAAGCTATTATTCGCGAAAAACTGCTCCAAAGCGTCGAGCTGCTGCCCGGCCTCTTCGAGAGCATTGAAATTACGGCGAAAGTCACGGCCCGCGTCACTTTCCTGCAGGTACCATCCCACATGCTTTCGGGCAATCCTCACACCCATTACCTCGCCATAAAAGTCATGCAGCGCGGTAACGTGTTCCCGAATCATTGCCTGCTCCTGTTCCATCGGGAGCGGTGCTGGGGTGGTGCCATGCTCAAGATAGTGGCGGATTTCTCTGAAAATCCACGGCCGTCCCTGCGCAGCCCGGCCAATCATAATGGCATCGGCGCCGGTGTAATCCAGCACAAACCGCGCCTTTTGCGGGCTGGTGATGTCTCCGTTGGCAACAACGGGCATCGAGACGGCCTGTTTGATTGCCCTGATGGTGTCGTATTCCGCGTTCCCCTTGTACATGCAGGCACGGGTGCGGCCATGCACGGCCAGGGCTCGAATTCCGCTGTCTTCGGCAATGCGGGCAATGTGCACGCCGTTACGGTTATCCGGATCCCAGCCGGTACGAATTTTCAGGGTCACCGGCACCGACACTGCAGTTACCACGGCGCTGACGATGTCCTGCACCAGCTCCGGGAATTGCAGCAGGGCGGAGCCTGCCATCTTCTTGTTTACTTTCTTTGCCGGACAGCCCATGTTGATGTCGATGATCTGCGCACCCTGATCCACATTGTATCGGGCAGCATCGGCCATCAACGCCGGATCGGCTCCGGCAATCTGCACGGAGCGAATACCGCTTTCCCCTTCATGGTCCATACGCCGGCGCGATTTGTCGGAATCCCGCAGCAGGGGATTGGCCGACATCATTTCCGACACGGCCATGCCCGCACCCATGCGCATGCACAGGGTGCGGAAGGGTCGATCGGTTACGCCCGCCATCGGTGCCACCAGCAGGGGGGCGTCCAGTTTGTAAGGACCAATTTCCATGAGGATAAGGCTGTCTCGGCTCAGGGTCGCGTATCTTACGCATTTTTGGCGGTGCTGAAAAGCTCACAAATTGAGCGGCGCATAATTTTTTATAAGTCAAGATGCCGGTGCATTTTTTATGCAATGGTGGCGCGCTTTCAGGGTTAAAAAAGGCTCCGTAGGGAGCCTTTTGTCAGTGTTTGCTGCCGTTCAGGCGGGCCCATTCTTCCCGGAACTCGGGTTCGGCCATGGCGAACCACTGATCGTAGACCTGATTCAGGCCCTCGGCCTGGGTTTCGAGGATGCCAGACAGCGCCAGCGAGCCGCCCGGACGCACCAGGCCGCTGATGATGGGGGAGAGCTCTTTCAGCGGGCCGGCCAGAATATTGGCCACCACCACGTCGGCCTGCAGGCCCTCGGGCTGGTCTTGCGGCAGATACACGCTCAGCCGGTCGGCCACGCCGTTGCGCTCGGCGTTGTCGCGGCTGGCCTGCAGCGCCTGTGGATCAATGTCGATGCCAATCACCTCTTTGGCGCCCAGCTTGAGCGCCGCCAGCGCCAGAATGCCGGAGCCGCAGCCAAAGTCGATCACGGTTTTGCCGGCCAGATCCTGGCCGTCGAGCCATTCCAGGCACAGGGCGGTGGTAGGGTGGGTGCCGGTGCCAAAGGCCAGTCCCGGATCCAGCATCACGTTCACCGCCTCGGGGTCGGGCACGTCACGCCAGCTGGGGCAAATCCACAGCCGCTTGCCAAAGCGCATGGGGTGAAAGCTGTCCATCCACTCGCGCACCCAGTCCTTGTCTTCCAGCTGCTCCACCTTATACACCAGATCCTTGCGGTAGAACTTCTTCAGAAAGTCGATGATGGGCGCCGGATCGGTTTCGGCGTCGAACAGGCCCACCACTACGGTGTCGTCCCACAGCAGGGTTTCACCGGGCAGGGGCTCAAACACCGGCTTGTCTTCGGCGTCCATGTAGGTCACCGCCTGGGCGCCGCGGCCGGAGAGCATGTTGCTGACCTTGTCGGCGGTCTTTTCGGTGGCGTTGATGCGAATTTGTATCCAGGGCATGGCGTTCTTCGTTATGGGCTAAAACCGCAATTCTAACACAGCTGGCCCCGGTGTCCGCTGGCGCGGACACCGGGAACTGGCTCAGCGGCCAAACAGGGTACGCACTTCGGGTGAGGGCGGCGGCGTGAGCAGAGATCCCACCACATAGGCCAGGCCCGAGAGCGCCAGGCTCGGCACGATGGCGTGCAGCCCCAGGGGCTTGATGCCAAAGTGCAGCAGCAGGCTGTAGCTGATGGCACCGGTGAGCATGGAGGCCAGTGCGCCGGTGCTGTTGCCCCGCCACCAGTACAGGCCCAGCACCAGCGGCCAGAAAAAGATAGCCTGCAGGGCGCCAAAGGCCATCAGGTTGAGCCAGATGATCATCTCCGGCGGACTCAGGGCCGCCCACAGCACTATCAGCCCCAGGGTCAGGGTCACCAGCTTGCTGGCGCGCTTGATCACGGCCGGCGCCGGCTGGGTTTTGCATAGGTGGTTAAGGTAAAGATCCTTTACCAGGGTGGCGGCGGCCTGAATAAGCTGGGAGTCGATGGTCGACATAATGGCGGCCATGGGCCCGGCCAGAAACAGCCCGGCCACCAGCGGCGGCAGAACGGTGAGCATCAGGGTGGGCATCACCTTGTCGGGTACGGTTAGCTCAGGCACCAGCACGCGCCCCAGCGCCCCGGCGAAGTGCATGCCAAACATCAGCACGGCCCCAACCAGGGTGCCGATAATAATGCCCCTGTGCATGGCGGCGCTGTCTTTGTAGGCCAGGCAGCGTACCGCCGAATGGGGCAGGCCTATTACCCCAAAGCACACCAGCACCCAGAACGACAGCATAAAGCTCATGGAGAGAAAGCCGTCGGGGCCCTGAGGCTGCACCAGCCCGGGATCGATGGCTTTCAGCTCGGCAAACATGGTGGCGGCGCCGCCGCCGGCCTGCAGCACGCCGGCCAGCAGCACCACAGTGCCCAGCAGCATCAGAATGCCCTGCACGGCGTCGGTCACCACCACGGCGCGAAAGCCGCCCACCAGGGTATAGAGCAGCACGGCGCCGGCAAACAGCATGAGTCCGCTCTGATACGACAGTCCGGTCACGGTTTCCAGCAGCCGGGCACCGCCGATAAACTGCACCACCATGGTGGCCACAAAGGCGGCGAGCAGGCCCAGGCCCGCCAGCAGCACCACCAGCGGGCTTTGGTAGCGGGCCTGCAGCATGTCGTTAATGGTGAGCGCGTTCACCCGCCGGGCGATATGGGCGAACTGTTTGCCCAGCACCCCCAGGGTCAGCCACACCGTGGGCACCTGGATCATCGCCAGCAGCACCCAGCCCAACCCCATGCGGTAGGCCGCGCCGGGGCCGCCAATAAAAGACGAGGCCGAGGCATAGGTGGCCACCATGGTCATGGCCAGCACAAAGCCGCCCATGGAGCGGCTGCCAAGGAAATAGTCCTGCACAAAGCCGCCTTCGCTGCGGCGACGGCCCAGCCACAGTCCCAGGCCAATCATCACCGCCAGATACACCAGCAGGGGAATCATCAGTCCGGCATTCATGATGAGGCTTCCAGGTTAACCGCCCTGAAACACCAGCGCACCATAAGCGCGCACAGCACAATAAACAGCAGCGGATTGAACAGGCAGCTCAGCAAAAACCACAGTGGCCAGCCGGCCAGGGTCAGCGCCGGCGGCACCAGCCAGGCACAGGCTGCCCAGGCCGCAAGATAAAGCAGGGCCAGCAGCACGCTGAGCAAGGCTTCGCGCCGGGCCACGGAAACAATGGAAGTCATTGGAAGGCTCCTTCAGGAAGGGGCGAAGCATACCAGTGGGGGAATAGAGGAACAAACTCGCCCCCGCTTTTGGCGGTAGGTTGTGATGAGCGCAGCGAATATGCGGGTGTTTTCTGGAGCGCTGGCGGCTCGCCCGCGCTCCACTTGTCATGTGCACTCGCTTCCAGGCAGAGCACGGGAACGAGGAAAACCTAGGGGATCCGGGCGGTAGGTTGTGATGAGCTAAGCGAATCCCAACACGAAGGCGCCGGTGTAGCGTTGGAATTCGCCGAGGCTCATTTCAACCTACAAGTACTCTTCGCCGGCGGCGGCAACAAAGGCCATCTCCACCAGGTAGTCGGGGTTGGCCAGCTCGGCCTTTACGCAGGCGCGGCTGGGGGCGGTGCCTTCCGGGAACCACTCGTCCCACACCGCATTAAAGGCGGGCAGGTTGGCAAAGTCGGTGAGGTAGATGGTTACCGACAGCAGCCGGCCCTTGTCGCTGCCTATCTTGGCCAGGGCCTGTTCGGCCTGAACCATCACCTGGCGGGTCTGCTCTTCAATGCCGGCGGACAGATCCCCCTCGGGCACCTCCACAAAATGGGCGATGCCGTTGAACACGGTAATGTCGGACCAGCGTTTGCAGGGATTGATGCGATGAATGTTCATGTTGGTGTTTGTCTCAGTGGGCTGAGGGCGTAGTGTAGCGGCTGGCCAGTTTGGGAAAAACCGCTGCGGTCGCGTAATGCTAAGCATATCGCACCCGGAAAGCAGAAGGTTGGCGATGAGCGCAGCGAATTCACAACAAGAAGGCGCCTGTGACATGTTGGAATTCGCCGAGGCTCATTCCAACCTACGGTCCTCTGTTGTCGCTCCTTAAACAAAAACGGCGCTCAAGGCGCCGTTTGATTATTCCGCGTGAGCCTTACAGGCCCAGCTTCTTCTCAAGGTAATGGATGTTGGTTCCGCCATTGCGGAAGTTCTCATCGCTCATGATTTCCTTGTGCAGCGGAATATTGGTCTTGATGCCGTCAATCACCAGCTCGTTGAGGGCGTGCTTCATGCGGGCGATGGCGATATCGCGGTTTTCGCCGTAGCAGATCAGCTTGCCGATCATGGAGTCGTAGTAGGGCGGTACTCGATAGCCGGCATAAATGTGGGAGTCCCAGCGCACACCCAGGCCACCCGGAGAGTGGAAGCGGGTGATCTCGCCCGGGCTCGGCACAAAGCTGCGCGGGTCTTCGGCGTTGATGCGGCACTCGATGGCATGGCCACGCACCACCACCTGATCCTGAGTAATGGACAGCGGCAGGCCGGCGGCCACACGCAGCTGTTCCTTGATCAGATCCACACCGGTGATCATCTCGGTGACCGGGTGCTCCACCTGAATACGGGTGTTCATCTCAATGAAATAGAACTCGCCGTTTTCATAGAGGAATTCAAAGGTACCGGCGCCGCGGTAGCCGATGTCGACACAGGCCTTGCAGCAGCGCTCGCCGATGAACTTGCGCATCTCGGCGGTAATGCCCGGGGCCGGGGCTTCTTCCACTACCTTCTGGTGACGACGCTGCATGGAGCAGTCACGTTCGGCCAGATGAATGGCGTTGCCCTGGCCGTCGGCCAGCACCTGAATTTCGATGTGGCGCGGGTTTTCCAGGAATTTCTCCATATACACCATGTCGTTGCCGAAAGCGGCACCGGCCTCGGCCTTGGTCATGGAGATGGATTTTTCCAGTTCGGCTTCGGAGCGCACCACACGCATGCCGCGACCACCGCCGCCACCGGCGGCCTTGATGATCACCGGATAACCAATGCGCTTGGCAATGGCGGCGTTGCGCTTGGCGTCGCCGCCGATGGGGCCGTCGGAGCCCGGCACACAGGGTACGCCGGCCTTCTTCATGGCCTCGATGGCAGACACCTTGTCACCCATCAGGCGAATGGTGTCGCCGCGCGGGCCAATAAAGATAAAGCCGGACTTTTCTACCTGGTCGGCGAAGTCGGCGTTTTCCGCCAGAAAGCCGTAGCCGGGGTGAATGGCCACGGCGTCGGTCACTTCGGCGGCGGCGATGATGGACGGCACATTCAGGTACGACTGGGTGGACTGATTGCCACCAATACAGATGGACTCGTCTGCCAGCAGCACGTGCTTCAGGGTGCGGTCGGCGGTGGAATGCACCGCGACCGTCTTGATTCCGAGCTCCTTGCAGGCGCGCAGAATGCGAAGGGCGATTTCACCGCGGTTGGCGATGACTACTTTATCCAGCATGGGAATTCCTTATTCGATGATGAACAGGGGCTCGTCGAATTCAACCGGCTGGGCGTTGTCGACCAGAATGGCCTTCACTACGCCGGCCTTGTCGGCCTCGATCTGGTTCATCATCTTCATGGCTTCAACAATGCACAGGGTGTCGCCCACGTTGACGGTCTGGCCGACTTCAGCGAAGTTCTTGGCGCCGGGGCTGGAGGCACGGTAGAAGGTACCGACCATGGGAGAACGCATCACGTGGCCGCTCAGCTCGGGAGCGGCTTCGGCGGCCGGGGCGGCGGCAGCAGGAGCGGCGGCGGGCGCAGCGGCAGGAGCCGGGGCGGCCTGCACCTGATACTGAGGCATCACCGGGGCCGGGGCGGCGGCGCCGTAGCGGCTGATGCGTACCGACTCTTCGCCTTCGGCGATTTCCAGCTCGGCGATACCGGACTCTTCAACCAGTTCGATCAGTTTCTTGATTTTACGAATATCCATGAGCGTTCTCTTAGTTATGTTGGTGCTGATGTGAGTCAGCGACGAGCCAGATAACGGGCCGCCGCCTCAAGGGCAAATTCGTAACCATCGGCACCCAGGCCGCAGATCACGCCCACTGCCTTATCCGCCAGATAGGAATGATGGCGGAAGGGTTCACGGGCGTGCACATTCGACAAATGCACTTCAATGAAGGGAATGTTGACCCCCAGCAGGGCATCACGAAGGGCCACGCTGGTGTGGGTGAAGGCGGCGGGATTGATGATGATAAAATCCTGCCGGCCATCGGCCTGGTGGATGGCGTCGAGCAGAACGTGCTCCGCGTTGGATTGGACGTGACTGAGTTCGATATCGCGCCCGGCGGCCTGCTCGGTGAGGCGCGCCACGATGTCGTTCAGGCTGTTGTTGCCGTAAATGCCCGGTTCGCGTCGGCCCAGCAGGTTAAGGTTTGGCCCGTTGAGCAGCAGAATACGGTATTTGTCGGCCATTGTGCGGCAATCCTCGTCTATCTTGCGGTTTACACGTCGAGTCACAGGGAGCCTAGCGCTTTTTGCCGGTGTGAGGCAAATAAAATGGCGCATTTCGGCCCGGTGCGCCCAATTATAGTGATTTCATGAAAATTGGCAGCAATTTACTGGTCTAATGACTAATAAATTTTTGAGTGTGCCCGTGGGTGACCGGGGTTGAGGCTCGATGTGTGAGCGAAAATAACGTCAGAAAGTTCCGCAAACTGTTGTTGCTGCGACAAAAAGCGGCATTCAGCCGGCCGCGGCCATAAAAAAACGCCGCTCAAGGCGGCGTTTTGACATGACTATACCCCCAGACATCTTTCATTTCCGTCATCCCCGCGAAGGCGGGGATCCATGACATATCGCACTGGACTCCCGCCTGCGCGGGTGTGACAACAGAAAAAGACGACAGTCTGACAACAGCGGGTGCGCATCAGGCCACTCGGTTGCGTTCCTCGATCAGGCGGTCGACCACACCCGGATCCGCCAGGGTGGAGGTATCGCCCAGGGCATCGGTGTCGCCGGTGGCGATCTTGCGCAGAATGCGGCGCATGATCTTGCCGGAGCGGGTCTTGGGCAGGCCCTCGGCCCAGTGGATGACGTCGGGGGTGGCGATGGGACCAATTTCCTTGCGCACCCAGTCTTTAACTTCCTTGTGCAGCTCGGCAGACGGTACTTCGCCGGCATTGAGCGTGACATAGGCGTAAATGCCCTGGCCCTTGATGTCGTGGGGCACGCCCACCACGGCGGCCTCGGCAATCTTCGGGTGCGCCACCAGCGCCGACTCGATTTCGGCGGTGCCCATGCGGTGACCGGAGACGTTGAGCACGTCGTCCACCCGTCCGGTGATCCAGTAGTAGCCGTCTTCGTCGCGACGGGCGCCGTCACCACTGAAGTAGGTGCCGGGGAAGGTGGAGAAGTAGGTCTGCTCGAAACGGTCGTGATCGCCGAACACGGTGCGCATCTGGCCGGGCCAGGAGTCCAGGATCACCAGGTTGCCGTCGGTGGCGCCTTCCAGCACCTTGCCTTCGCCGTCCACCAGCGCCGGCTGCACGCCAAAGAAGGGGCGGGTGGCCGAGCCGGGCTTGAGATCGGTGACGCCGGGCAGCGGGGTGATCAGAATGCCGCCGGTTTCGGTCTGCCACCAGGTGTCCACGATGGGGCAGCGCTCGTCGCCGATCACGCGGAAATACCATTCCCAGGCTTCCGGGTTGATGGGCTCGCCCACCGAGCCCAGCACGCGCAGACTGGCGCGGCTGGTGCCTTCCACCGCCTCGTCACCCTTGGCCATAAAGGCACGAATGGCGGTGGGGGCGGTATACAGAATATTGACCTGGTGCTTGTCGACCACCTGGGCCATGCGGTTGGTTTTGGGGTAGTTGGGCACGCCCTCAAACAGCAGGGTGGTGGCGCCATTGGCCAGCGGACCGTAGAGCAGGTAGCTGTGGCCGGTGATCCAGCCCACGTCGGCGGTGCACCAGTACACGTCACCCGGGTGGTAGTCAAAAATGTACTTGAAGGTCATGGCGGCATACACCAGGTAGCCACCCGTGGTGTGCAGCACGCCCTTGGGGGTGCCGGTGGAGCCGGAGGTATAAAGAATGAACAGCGGATCTTCGGCGTTCATTTCTTCCGGCGGGCAGTCGGCGCTGACCTGGGCGGTGGCTTCGTGCCACCACACATCGCGCTGTTCGTTCCAGGCAATGTCACCGCCGGTGCGGCGATAGACGATCACGCTGTCGATGGAGGTCACTTTGGGGTTGGCCAGGGCCGCGTCCACGTTGGCCTTGAGTGCCACGGTGCGGCCGCCACGCAGGCCTTCGTCGGCGGTGATCACCGCCTTGGCCTGGGAGTCGATAATGCGGCTGGCCAGTGCATCGGGAGAGAAGCCGCCAAACACCACGGAATGCACGGCACCGATGCGGGTACAGGCCAGCATGGCCACCGCCGCTTCCACCACCATGGGCATATAGATGCTGACCACGTCGCCCTTTTTCACGCCCTGTGCCTTGAGCACGTTGGCAAAGCGACATACCTGCTCGTGCAGCTCGCGGTAGGTGACCTTTTTGTCTTCGTCGGGGCTGTCGCCTTCCCAGATGATGGCAACTTCGTCGGCCCGGGTGGCCAGGTGACGGTCGATACAGTTGGCGGACAGGTTCAGGGTGCCGTCTTCAAACCACTTGATGCTGATGTGGCCCGGATCGTAGGAGGTGTTTTTTACCCTGGTGTAGGGTTTGATCCAGTCAACGATTTTGCCCTGCTCACCCCAGAAGGCTTCGGGGTTGTCGATGGACTGCTGATACATGGCCTGATAGCCGGCATCGTCCAGCAGTGCGGTCTTTGCGATATGGGGCATGACCGGATGAACCTTAACTTCACTCATTATTCCGCTCCTTGGTTGTAACCATTGGTTAACAAGGTGACCCAGATGGTCGTTACGCTCAATTAGACTTTCGGCTAGCCGAAAGAACTGGCGGCCCTGGTAGCACTGCCTTGTGTTGCCCAGTATACGGTCTTGTCGGGCTCATGCCAGTCCTTGCATTCGGAATGCCCCGTCGGGATCAGGACAGTAACAAGGTATCGGCAAACCACAGCACCACGGCGTAGCGCAGCGCCTTGCCGATGAACACCAGCAGGGTGAACAGCGCCAGCGGCACCCGCATGATGCCGGCGATAAAGGTGAGGGCATCACCGCCTACCGGTGCCCAGGACAGCAGCAGCGACCACACGCCAAAGCGCTGAAACCAGCGCTGGGCGCGCTCCAGCTGTTTGTCGTTGACCGGAAACCAGCGCTTGTGGCGGAAGTGCAGCAGGTACTTGCCCAGCCACCAGTTGATCATGGCCCCCAGGGTATTGCCGGTGCTGGCCAGCAGCCACAGCAGCAGGGCGGCATCGGGCTGGCGGGTCAGTACCGCCGCCAGCACCACTTCCGAATAAAAGGGCGCTATGGTGGCGGCGAGCAGGCTGCTGCCAAACACCAGCAAATAGTCAGTCATAAAGTGCCTCGGGCCGGCTGTGTTCGGCCGCCGTGACCAGATCCCGAAACAGCCGTCGCTGGCAGGGCAGGTAGGGAAGGTATTCCGGGTGCCACTGCACCCCCATCAGATAGTGATCCGTGGTGCTTTCAATGGCTTGCACAAAGCCGTCCAGATCCCGCGCCACCACCGCCAGGCCGCCGCCCAGCCTGTCCACCGCCTGGTGATGCAGGCTGTTGATGCGCCAGCGCGGCCGCTGCATGATGCGACTGAGCCGGCCGCCGCCACAGCCGATGGCGGTTTTACGCGGCAGTGGTGTGCGCCGGTTGGAAGTGTTCTGGCGTAGCGGGCGAATGTCGGCGTGCAGCGAGCCGCCCAGCACCACGTTAATCAACTGGGCACCCCGGCAGATGCCGAGCAGCGGCAGGCTGGTGTCGAGGGCGTGTTCAATCAGTTCTATCTCAAAAGCGTCCCGGTCCGGATCCGCCGGGGCCCGGCCGGTATCGTGGCCGTAGAGGGCGGCGTCGATATCGTCACCGCCGCCGATGATGAGGCCCTGCAGTTGATCCCGTTTGTGCCTATGCATGTTGGCCGGGGTCAGGTGCTGGCCCCGGCCGCCGGCCAGACCCAATGCCAGGCGGCTGGCCCACCAGGCCAGGGGCAGGCGGCTGTCGGGGCCGGTCACGCCAATCAACGCAACCATGGACGCACCTTGAGGCTCCAGGGATCCATAAAATCCGGGGTCAGCTGATCCAGGTGCTCGCCATAGGCCCGGCAGGCGTCCGTCAGCCGTTGCGGATCCGCCGCCAGCCATTCCACCTGCAGCCAGCCGGCCCAGGCGTGGGCCAGGGACCACAGCGGATTGTCGATATCGGAATTGGGCAGCCGGTAGTGCAGGGTGGGACGAGGGTTGATCTTGTCGTCGTGGGCCACCGCCTGCACTCGGGACTCATCGTGCCAGGCCAGCAGGGGCAGCAGATCCATGGCCCGGTTGCGGGTTGGGTTCCAGGCCAGATAGTCGGCGGTAAAGCGGGTCAGATCGGGGTGGTAGTCCGGCTTCAGCACCAGCCTGACATAGTCCCGGGGAAAGGCGCGAATATAGGGCGAGATCTTGCGGGCGGTAACGATGTCTTCGTGGGCTTCCAGCCAGTCGTGCAGGCACAGGTAGGCGCGAAAATAGCGCAGCAGGGTGTGAATATCGGTGGCCGGCAGCTCGGGGTTGAGGTGCAGACCAAAGGCATAGTGCAGGGCGTGGCGAGTGCCCCGGGCGCCCTGTTGGCGCAGTCGTTCAAACAGCCGGCTGAGCCGGTCGAGCCGTGACAGCGGCAGCGGCGGGCACACCAGCTCCAGCGGCGCCAGGTGCTGCGCCAGACTGCCCAGCAGGTCGGTGGCGGTCTGCTCCAGTTCGCCGGGCGGGTGTCGGCGCTGCTCCCGGGCCAGGCGTTTGAGGTAGTCAAAATCGAGTTCGGCGCGAAAGGTGCCAAGCGGGGTGTCGATGTCGAATTCATATTCCGACAGCGCGCGGGTTTCGCCTCGCAGGGCGTCGGTCACCAGGCTGACCAGCCGGGGCAGGGGCAGGCCACTCAGCTCCAGCTCCACGCCCAGCCGGCGCTCGGCGCCGTGTTCGGTATAGAGTTCCGGGGGCAGTGGCAATGGCATGGTGTCTCCCTGTTTCAGCCGTGGCGGGTGAGCCACAAGTATAGAAGGAAGCCGACCCAGCTCAGCCCCAGCAACAGCCAGGGCAGCGGGGAAGAACGCCCGGCAGGGGCGAGATCCGGTTCGGCCTCATTTTCCTCGTTTACTTCTGCGCCCTGCTGACGCTGTTGCTGCCGGCGGGCCTTGTCGGCGGCGCGGGCCCTGGCCTTTTGCTGCTTTTTGTATTCCTCTATGCCCTTCTGAATTCCCTGGGCGATGAGCCGGGTCTGTTCCTTGGTCTGACCCGGACGCTGGGTGGCCTTGGCCACCCGCTCGGCCTCGGCCTGGGTTTCGGGTGAGGCCTCAGCCTTTTTGTGCTTGCTGTAACGCATGGGCCTGATTATTCCGCTACGTTGTTGAGGTAGTGCAGATCCATCACAAACACCGACAACAGCAGGCTGGCGGCGGCGGCGTAAAAGCCGCCCGCATCCCGCTCCCGGCACAGCTCCACAAACACCGGCAGCCAGCCGATCAGCTGGCTGTTGGCCAGTTCTCGCTGCTGATCCAGCAGTTGCAACCGTTGCTCCTCGGTGGTGCTGTCGGCGGCGGCCAGCGCCAGGGTACCCATCATCTCCAGCTGATTGCACACATGCAGCGGATCGTCGTCGGCCAGCTCGGTGCCGTGCTGCTTGAGCAGCACCGTCATCAGCAGCAGGGCATCCTGGCTGGCCTCGTTCAGGCTGGCGGTGTCGAGCAGTGAGGGCGCCTCGAGCAGCGCTTGATAATGACCGCTCAGGCGCGTGTGCGGCGCCGTGTGTTGCAGCGCCTTTTCCGCTTCGCCGCGAAAGGCCTCGGCGGCCTCGGTGAGCGGGTCCAGGGTGGCCAGACTGTCGAGGAAACGGTGCATGTCGTAGCCGCCGAATTCACCGAGATCGTCCTCGCTCAGGGGGGTGGCAAAAAGGGCGGTAAACCAGTGATACAGTTCGGCCCGGCGCTGGGAAGTCACTCTGAACGCTTGCATAATCCTCTTCAACGGCTTGTTCGGTCTGGGGATAGCCCCATTCTATCGGGTTTGCCGGTCGGATTCCTACCCGTGCGGAACAGGGAGTGTGTTAATGGGTCTTCAACTTTTTGTGAACTTTTCAACATAAAGGTAAAAAAATAGTGTAAACCCGGCTCGCGGGACTAGGCCGGACTGCCGCTTGGGGGTACACTCTGACTTTCAGTGACAATCCCCCATGAGTCAGGAGAGACGGATGTTAAAGCGTGAGATGAATATCGCCGACTATGATCCCCAGCTGTGGCAGGCCATCAGCAATGAGACCGTGCGTCAGGAAGAGCACATTGAGCTGATCGCTTCCGAGAACTACACCAGCCCGCGCGTGATGCAGGCTCAGGGTTCCCAGCTGACCAACAAGTACGCCGAAGGCTATCCGGCCAAGCGCTTCTACGGCGGCTGTGAATATGTTGACGTGGTGGAAGACCTGGCTATCGATCGTGTCAAGCAGCTGTTCGGCGCCACCTGGGCCAACGTGCAGCCGCACTCCGGCTCCCAGGCCAACTCCGCCGTCTTCCTGGCCCTGGTCAAGCCCGGCGACACCGTCATGGGCATGAACCTGGCCCACGGTGGTCACCTGACTCACGGCTCTCCCGCCAACTTCTCCGGCCGTCTGTACAACATCGTGCCTTACGGCATCAACGAGCAGGGCGTGATCGACTACGAAGAAATGGAGCGTCTGGCCGTTGAGCACAAGCCGAAGATGATCATCGGTGGCTTCTCCGCCTTCTCCGGCATCGTAGACTGGGCCCGCATGCGCGAAATCGCCGACAAGGTAGGCGCCTGGTTTATGGTGGACATGGCGCACGTGGCCGGCCTGATCGCCGCCGGTGTGTACCCCAACCCGCTGCCCCATGCCCACGTGGTGACCTCCACCACCCACAAGACCCTGGCCGGTCCCCGTGGCGGCATCATCCTGTCTGCCGCCAACAACGAAGAGCTGGAGAAGAAGCTGAACTCCGCCGTCTTCCCTGGTGGTCAGGGTGGCCCGCTGATGCACGTGATCGCCGCCAAGGCCGTGGCCTTCAAGGAAGCCCTGGAGCCCGAGTTCAAGGAATACCAGGCTCAGGTGGTGAAAAACGCCCAGGCCATGGCCGACGAGTTCCAGAAGCGTGGCTTTAAAGTGGTTTCCGGTGGCACCCACAACCACCTGTTCCTGCTGGATCTGATCGACAAGGACATCACCGGTAAAGAAGCCGACGCCGCCCTGGGCCGCGCCTTCATCACCGTGAACAAGAACGCCGTGCCCAACGATCCGCGTTCTCCGTTCGTGACCTCCGGTATTCGTATTGGTACTCCGGCGGTTACCCGTCGTGGTTTCAAGGAAGCCGAAGTGCGCCAGCTGGCCGGCTGGATCTGTGATGTGCTGAGCAACATCAACGACGACGCCACCATCGCCAGCGTGAAAGAGCAGGTGCTGGACATCTGCCGTCGCCACCCGGTTTACGCGTAAGGCGCACCGGTAACGGCATCAGAAACGGGGTCTTCGGACCCCGTTTTTATTTTCTCTTGCTTTCATTCCACAGCCCGCTTCTTTACACTAACAGCCGATTAACAGGCCCCGCGGAGGCACCATGCACTGCCCCTTTTGCAACGCAACCGAAACCAAGGTAATCGACTCCCGTCTGGTGGGCGATGGCCTGCAGGTGCGCCGGCGGCGTGAGTGCAATGCCTGCCGGGAGCGTTTCACCACCTTTGAAACCGCCGAGCTGGTGATGCCGCGCATCATCAAAACCAGCGGCATTCGCGAGCCCTTTAACGAAGACAAGCTGGAAGCCGGCATGCAGCGGGCGCTGGAAAAGCGTCCGGTCAGCACCGAGGCCATCGAGCAGTCCATCAGCCGCATCAAGTCGCGGCTGCGGGCCACCGGCGAGCGGGAAGTCAAATCCGAGCTGGTGGGCAACCTGGTGATGGACGAGCTCAAGCAGCTCGACAAGGTCGCCTATATTCGCTTTGCCTCGGTGTACCGTTGTTTTGAGGATCTGCGCCAGTTTGGCGAAGAGATAGCCCGCCTGGAGCAATAAGTGTTCACAACCCAAGATGCGCGCTGGATGGCCAGGGCGCTTGAGCTGGCCCGCCGTGGCCGTTTTACCACCAGCCCCAACCCGGCGGTGGGTTGCGTGATCGTGAAAGACGGTCAACTGGTGGGCGAGGGCTTTCACCGGCGTGCCGGCGGCCCTCATGCCGAAGTCTTTGCGCTGCAGGCCGCCGGTGAGGCCGCTCAGGGCGCCACCGCCTACGTTACCCTGGAGCCCTGTTCCCATTATGGTCGCACCCCGCCCTGTGCCCAGGGTCTGATTGACGCCGGCGTGTCCAGAGTGGTGGCCGCCATGGTGGATCCCAACCCCCAGGTTGCCGGTCGCGGCCTGGCCATGCTGCAGGACGCGGGCATTCGGGCCGAGGCCGGCCTGATGACCGATGAGGCCGAGGCGGTGAATGTGGGCTTTTTGCACCGCATGCGCACCGGCCGTCCCTTTGTGACCCTGAAGCTGGCCGCCAGCCTGGATGGCCGCACCGCGCTCGCCAACGGCGAAAGCCAGTGGATTACCGGCCCGGCGGCCCGGCGTGATGTGCAGCGCCACCGGGCGCAAAGCTGCGCCATTCTTTCCGGCGCCGATACCGTGCTGATGGACAACGCCGCCCTCAACGTGCGCTGGCAAGAGTTGCCGGCGTCGCTGCGCCAGGACTATGCCGAAGCCGAGCTGCGCCAGCCGTTGCGCATCGTAATCGACACGCAAAACCGGCTGCATGCCGGGCTGCGGCTGTTTGCGCAGCCCGGCCCGGTGCTGCTGCTACGCGGCGAGGTGACCGGTGGCTTTGGCGACGAGGTGGAAGAATGCGTGCTGCCCCTGGCCGCCGATGGCAAGCTGGACCTGGAGTTGTTGCTGGAAGAATTGGGCCGGCGTCAGCTGAATTACCTCTGGGTCGAGGCGGGGGCGACCCTTGGCGGTGCCCTGTTTGGTGCCGGCCTGGTGAATGAACTGATTCTGTATCAGGCGCCCATGCTGATGGGCAACCCGGCCCGGGGCCTGCTGGCGCTGCCCGAATTTACCGCCATGAGCCAGCCGCCCCGGCTGGCCTGGCAGGATTGCCGCCTGGTGGGTGGTGATCTCAAACTGACTGCAAGGGTAACCGACTGATGTTTACCGGTATTGTTGAAGCCACCGGCACCCTGGCCGCCATCGAGCGAAAGGGCGCCTCCTCGGTGATCCGCATTCATTGCCCGGCGCTGGATCTCTCCGACGTCGCCCTGGGCGACTCCATCGCCACCAACGGCGTCTGCCTCACCGTGACCGAACTGGGCAAGGATTACTACTGCGCCGACGTGTCGATTGAAACCCTTAATCGCACCGGCTTTGCCGACTACCAGTCGGGCCAGGCGGTAAACCTGGAAAAGGCGCTGCTGCCCACCACCCGCCTCGGCGGTCACCTGGTGTCCGGCCATGTGGACGGCGTGGGCCGCATCAGCAAAAAGAGCAAGGTGGGCTTTGCCATTGAGCTGTGGGTCGACGCCCCGGCCGAACTTTCCCGCTATATTGCCGAAAAGGGCTCCATTACCGTGGACGGCATCAGCCTGACCGTGAACGCGGTATCGGGCGCGGCCTTTAAATTGACGCTGGTGCCCCATACATTAAATAACACCACACTGAACGACTGGCAGGTTGGCCGCAGCGTCAACCTGGAGGTAGACATTATCGCCCGCTACCTGGAACGCCTGCTGGCCGGTGGCCAGACTCAGGCGTCGAGCGGACTTACTCTGGCGACCCTGGCCGCCAGCGGTTTTGTGAAATAGCGGCTAACCGAATCAACCAAGGGGAACATCATGGCCTTAAGCAGTACCCAGGAAATCATCGACGACATTCGTCAGGGCAAAATGGTCATTCTGATGGATGACGAAGACCGGGAAAACGAAGGCGATCTGATCATGGCCGCCGAACACGTGCGTCCGGAAGACATCAACTTTATGGCCAAATACGGCCGGGGCCTGATCTGCCTGACCCTGACCGAGGCCCGCTGCCGCCAGCTCGACATTCCCCAGATGGTGAGCCGCAACACCGAGCAGTTCTCTACCGCCTTTACCGTCTCTATTGAGGCCGCCGAAGGGGTGACCACCGGTATCTCCGCCGCCGACCGGGCCCGCACCGTGCAGGCCGCCGTGGCCAAGGACGCCAAGCCCGCCGACCTGGTACAGCCCGGCCATATCTTTCCGCTCAAGGCCCAGAACGGCGGTGTGCTGACCCGCGCCGGCCACACCGAGGCGGGCTGCGATCTGGCCCGGCTGGCGGGGGTGGAGCCGGCGGCGGTGATCGTGGAAATTCTCAACGAAGACGGCACCATGGCGCGCCGCCCGGACCTGGAGAAGTTTGCCGAGGAGCACGGCATCAAGCTGGGCACCATTGCCGATCTCATCGAGTACCGCAACGAGAACGAAACCACCATCGAGCAGGTGGCCCGCTGCAAGCTGCCCACCGAGCACGGCGAGTTTGAGCTGGTGACCTTCCGCGACACCATCGATAACCAGGTGCACTTTGCGATGCGCAAGGGCGAGATCAAGGCAGACCAGCCGGCGCTGGTGCGAGTGCATATTCACGACATGCTGAGCGACGTGCTGATGACCGATCGCCACGCCAGCCGCAGCTGGCCGCTGGACAAATCGATGGCGCGCATTGCCGATGAAGGCGGCGTGCTGGTGATCCTCGGCAAGGAAGAAACCCCGGATCATCTGTTGTCGGTAGTTCGCATGTTTGAAGCCGCCGACAAGGGCGAGCGCCCGGAGGCGGCCAAGCGCCAGGGCACGTCCCGCCGAGTGGGTGTGGGCTCGCAGATTTTGCGCGCCATGGGGGTAGGCAAGATGCGCCTGCTGAGCTCCCCCAAGCGCTACCACGCGCTGTCGGGCTTTGGCCTGGAAGTGGTGGAATACGTCACCGAATAAGGCCGGACCAACGGCACACCGTTCCGGCCGGCATGATGCCGGCCGGACTTTTTGTGGGAGCCTTTCAATGAGCAAGTTGCTGACCAGTGCCGATTTTACCGACATGCCCTGGAAAAACGGCGGCGGCACCACCCGTGAGCTGTTCCGGTTGCCCGCCGAGGGCGAGTTTGATCTGCGCCTGTCCATGGCCCGGGTAGGGCAAAGCGGGCCCTTTTCGTATTTTCCCGGGGTGGACCGGGTACTGATGCTGCTGAGCGGCGACGGCTTTGCACTCGATCTGGCCGGTGAGCCGCACCGTCTGGACACCCCCTTTGCGCCACTGCACTTTGCCGGTGAGCAAGCGGTGCACTGCCGGCTGCTGGGCGGGGAATGCCTCGACTTCAACCTGATGGTCCGCCGCGACTGGGGCAGGGCCAGCCTGCGAGTGCACCGGCGCCGGGCCGGCGAGGGCTTTATCAGCGAAGGGGCGCAGGCCCGGCTGTGCTATGAGCACGGCGACGCACCCAGGTTGTGGCTGCTGGAACCGGGCGAGGCCCTGACCCTGGCACCTGCCGATGCCTCTTGGCCGCTGATTGAAATTGAGCTGTATCCCCATTCGCTGGACGCCCATTCACTTTCGGAGAGCCGCCATGCTTGAGTATCTGTGTCACGACACCGCCGCCAACCCCGATGCCTGCGTGATTTGGCTGCACGGCCTGGGCGCCGACGGCCATGATTTTGCCCCCATCGTGCCCGAGCTGGGGTTGCCTGCTACTGCGGCGGTGCGCTTTGTGTTTCCCCATGCGCCGGCCATGCCGGTGACCATTAACGGCGGCATGGCCATGCCCGCCTGGTATGACATTCTGGCCATGGATATCGACCGCAAGGTGGATGAAACCCAGTTGCGCGCCTCGGCGGCGGCGGTGGTGGAGCTGATTGAACAGCAGTTGGCCGCCGGCATCGACAGCCGGCGTATCGTGCTGGCGGGCTTTTCTCAGGGGGGCGCCGTGGCCTATGAGGCGGCATTGGGCTATGACCAGCCCCTGGGCGGGCTGATTGCCATGTCGACCTATTTCGCCACCGCCGACAGCATAGTACCGAGCGAGGCCAACCGTGCGCTGCCCATTCAGGTGCTGCACGGCACGCAGGATCCGGTGGTGAGCGAGCAGCTGGGGCTGCGTGCCTGCCGTGCCCTGGAAGCCCTCGGCCATGTGCCCGAATATCACAGTTATCCCATGCCGCACGCCGTGTGTGCCGAGGAGATTGCCGATATTTCCCGTTTTCTGTGCCGCTGCCTGGCACTCAAATAAGCAAAAGGAACCTTCATGAATATTCAGGAATTGCAGAGCAAGCTGGCCGACGCGCCGGAAACCATTGAATTCGCCGAGGTGATGGCGCTGATTGACGGCCTTTACGAGTTCCATCCGGTGGCCTTTACCAATGGCGAACAGCGTAATGACGCCGGCCAGAACAACGGCTCCTGCAAGCTGTTTGCCTTTGCCCGGTTGCAGGGCTTTGACGAGCAGGAAACCCTGGCCTGCTTTGGCGCCTTCTACCGTGACGACGTGCTGGGCAACCCGGACGGCGACGATCACCAGAACATTCGCAACTTTATGAAAACCGGCTGGATGGGCATCGAGTTTCAGGGTGATGCACTGACCGCGAAGTAATCCCCCACCGGGGAGCCGAAAGCACGTTCTGGCGTAGGTTGGGATGAGCGCAGCGAATCCCGACCTTTCACTGGCGCCTTTGTGTTGGAATTCGTTTCGCTGATTGCCAACCGACTACACGTCTCACGTCTCACGTCTCACCTTCATGGCCCGGCGATTGCGATACCACTCATACAGCGCCCGGCTGCGAAAGCTGAGCAGCGCCAGCAAAATTAGCACACACCCCATGATCTTCTGGACCGGCATCGGCTCGTGATACCAGAACACGCTGATCAGCACCGTCCATATCGGCTCCAGCATCATGATCAGGGCGGCGTTGGCGACGTTACTGAATTTTTGCCCGGCGCTCTGGCAGAAAAAGCGCAGCGAGGTGGCCAGTAAAACGCTGGCGGCAAACCAGCCCCAGATATCGGGTGCCACCTGCTCGGGCCAGCGTTCAAACAGGGCGGAATAGCCCAGATGCATAATGCCGGTGACCGCCAGCTGCACAAAGGTAAGCGCCATGGGATCCACCCGTCGGGCAAAACGGCTGTTCAGGCTGAAATACAGCGCCAGTGACACCGAGGCCAGCAGAAACAGCAGCTGACCGAGGGAGAGGGAAAGGCCGTTGCCCGAGGTCAGCAAAAACAGTCCGGTTACGGCAATGGGCAGCGCCAGCCAGAACTGACGGCCGGGTCGCTCGCGAAATAACAACCAGGCCAGCGGCGGTACCATCAGCATGGCCAGGCTCATGATAAAGGCGCCTTCGCCAATGCCATCGCTGTGCATTACCGCCTGAATCCAGAAAATCAGATTCAGGGTCATCACCAGACCGATGCCGGCGGTTTTGAGCAGGTTGGCGAACGAGGTGGCCCGCAGCTGACGATAACAGAAGGGCAGCAGGATCAGTGCCGCCAGTACAAAGCGCCAGCCCACGAAGCCCGCCGGGGGCAGGGCGGAGATCGCCTCCTTGGAAAACAGCCAGCCCGCCGAGGCCAGCAGGGTGGCGGTGAGTATAAGCAGATCGCCGCGCCGTTCCGGCAGCATAAATACCCCTTGAATTGCTTGATATGAAGATGGGCCACGCAGTGAACGCGCCGAGGAGCCGAACAACCGGCCGTTGTCCGCCGTCTGTCTACTCTAAGGTATTTGTACGGACTTGCACACTCGCACGAAAGGTTCTTTGTGAGTCCTGTCTTCCTCGTCGCCCGTAGGGTGGCCATGGCCTACGCTTGTAGGAGGTGCGAGCGGCAGCGCACCGGCAGGAGGACATCATGTCACAGCACGACACTCAGCCCGGCGGCGAACAGGATCAATACCAGCAAATCGACATGGATCCCGGTGTCATCATGGAGCGGCTGGACAGCTGGCTCGATGGCGCCGTACGGCTGGTGCCCAATATAGTGGTGGCCCTGCTGGTGTTGGCGCTGTTTTATGGCCTGGCGGTGATGGTGCGGCGCATGGTGCTGGCCCACGCTCGCCGGCGAGAACGGGAAAACCTGGGGGAGGTGCTGGGAGGCTTTGTCAAATGGGCCATGGTGCTGCTGGGGTTTCTGCTGGCGGCGACCATTGTCATTCCCAGCCTGAAACCGGGGGATCTGATCGCCGGGCTGGGGGTGAGTTCGGTGGCCATTGGCTTTGCCTTCAAGGACATACTGCAAAACTGGCTGGCCGGGCTGCTGATCCTGCTGCGCCAGCCCTTTAACATTCGCGATCAGATTGAAGTGAATGGCCATGAGGGCACGGTGGAGCGCATTGAAACCCGCGCCACCATCATCAAGACCCATGACGGCCGGCGTATCGTCATTCCCAACAGCGATATCTACACCAATGCCGTGCTGGTCAAAACCGCCTACGAGCAGCGGCGCAGCCAGTATGATGTGGGCATTGGCTATGAGGACGACATCGACCGGGCCTGCGAGTTGCTGGTGCGAGCGGTGGCCAAGGTGGAAGGGGTCAGCCAGGAGCAGGGCGTGCAGGCGCTGCCCTGGGATCTGGCCGCCAGCTGGGTCACCATTCGCGTGCGCTGGTGGACCGACAGTCAGCAGGGCTCGGTCACGCAAACCCATGCCCGGGTGGTGAAAACCATCAAGCAGACCCTGGATCAGGCTAATGTCGACATGCCCGGTGAAACCCGTCTGTGCCTGCTGCAACGCCAGGATGATGCCGGCGAGGCGAGCACGAACGCCGGCGACTGAGCCCAGCACCGGGGGCTGCGCCACTTGTCGCCGACGCCCTCGTCAAGGGCGCCCCAAGGCTTTTGTCAATCGCCGATTGTGCTAGAATGTGCGCACTTTTCTGCAAACAAGGATTCCCATGAAGGTAATCGAAGGGCTGATGGCCGCACCCGAGGCCAAAGTGGCCATCGTGGTCGCCCGTTTCAACAGCTTCATCAACGACAGCCTGGTGGCCGGCGCCCTCGACGTGCTTAAGCGTCAGGGTCAGGTCAAGGACGATAACATTACCCTGGTACGGGTACCCGGCGCGGTAGAAATCGCCCTGGCCTGTAAAAAACTGGCCAAAACCGGTAAGTATGACGCCATCGTGGCCCTGGGCTGCGTGATCCGCGGCGGCACCTATCACTTTGATCTGGTCGCCAACGAAAACAGCAAGGGCATGGCCGGCGTGATGATGGAGTATGAAGTGCCCATCGCCTTTGGCGTGCTGACCACCGAAAACATTGAACAAGCCATCGAGCGCGCCGGCACCAAGGCGGGTAACAAGGGCGCGGAAGCGGCCTCGAGCGCGCTGGAAATGATTAACGTCCTGCAGCAGCTGGACTGAGAGGAGTACTGCATTGAAACCGTCTGAACGCCGCAAGGCCCGCCGACTCGCCACCCAGGCCATTTACCAGTGGCAAATGACCAAAGACAACGTGGCCGACATTGCCCAGCAGTTTGCCCTGGAGCAGGAAACCAAGGGTGTGGACATGGACTATTTCCGTGATCTGCTGTTTGGTGTGTCGGTTCACGCTGCCGATCTGGATGGCGTCTTTTCTTCCTACCTGTCCCGTCCGCTCGCCGAGCTGGACATGGTGGACAAGGCGGTGCTGCGGTTGGCCTGCTACGAGCTGACCCGGCGTGAAGATGTGCCTTATCGGGTCGTGATCAACGAAGCCATTGAACTGGCCAAGGCGTTCGCCGCCGAAGACAGTCACAAGTTCGTGAATGGTGTGCTCGACAAGGTCGTCAAGCAGTTGAAAAAATAACAAAATGCACGGGAAAAAAGCCAGCTGACGCTGGCTTTTCATTTTCTATGAACGAGTTTGAAATAATAAAACAATATTTTACCACCGACAGCGGTCGCAAGGACGTGATCATGGGCCCGGGCGATGACTGCGCCCTGCTGCAAATGCAGCCCAATACCCTGCTGGCGGTCAGCACCGACACCCTGGTGGCCGGTGTGCATTTCTTTGCCGACATGGATCCGGTGGCCCTGGGGCACCGGGCGCTGGCGGTCAATCTGTCGGATCTGGCGGCCATGGGCGCCGACCCATGCTGGGTGTCGCTGGCGCTGACCTTGCCCGAGGTAAACGAGGCCTGGCTGCGCGGATTCTGCGAAGGTTTCTTTGAACTGGCGGAATATTACAACGTGGCCCTGGTGGGCGGCGACATGACCCGCGGGCCGCTGTCGATCACCGTGACCGTGCACGGCTCCCTGCCCAGAGACCGGGGTCTGCGTCGTAACGGCGCCAAGGCCGGCGACGGCATCTATGTGACCGGCACTTTGGGGGACGCGGCCCTGGGCCTGCAGCAGCAACTGGGCAAGGTCACGGTGGACGAACAGCACTGCGAGTTTGTGCGCACCAAGTTTGAACACCCGCACCCCCGCATTCTTGCCGGCCAGGCTCTGCGTAACATCGCCTCCAGCGCGCTGGACCTGTCCGACGGCCTGCTCGGGGATCTGGGTCATATCACTGCCGCTTCCAGCCTGCGTGCCCAGCTGGAGCTGGAGCACCTGCCCCTGAGCCAGGCGATGATTGATACCGTCGGGCTGGAACAGGGCTGGCAGCTGGCGCTGACCGGCGGCGACGATTATGAACTGTGCTTTACCGTACCCGAAATGCACCGGGGCCAGCTGGAAACTGCCCTGGCCCATTGCGGGGTCAAGTTCACCCGCATTGGCCGCATGGTGGCCGGCGAGCCGGGAGTGGAACTGCTGGCGGAAGGGAAGCCCTATAAGCTGACGGCCCGAAGCTGGGATCACTTTCGGAGCGGCGAATGAGAAAGCCCGAACTGGCGGCGCTGAAGCTGTCCAACCCGTTGCACCTGCTGGCCCTGGGCTTTGGCTCCGGCCTTAGCCCCATCATGCCCGGCACCATGGGTACCCTGGCGGCCATTCCGCTGTATCTGCTGATACAGGGCCTGCCGCTGTGGCTCTATGTGGCCTTGCTGGTGGTGGGCTTTGTGGCCGGCATCAAAATTTGCAATGCCGCCACCAGTGCCATTGGCCGGCACGATCACGGCGCCATCGTGTGGGACGAATTTATCGGTTTTGGCGTGACCATGCTGGCGGCCCCGGCGGGCTGGCAGTGGATTGCCATTGGCTTTGTGCTGTTCCGTTTCTTTGACATGGTCAAGCCCTGGCCGATCAGCTGGTTCGACCGCCGCGTGCACGGCGGTTTTGGCATTATGCTCGACGATCTGATTGCCGGCCTGTTTGCCCTGGTCTGCCTGCAGGGGCTGGCGCTTTACCTCTGAGCAGAAGCCAATTACCGCCCGTCTCAGGCCTGCAGATACCCGGTTGTGTCTGCAGGCTTGTTTCAACATAGGGGCCCCCCTCTTTCTTGCCCGGCGATATGCAGGTGGCCTGCTCTAGTCGGAAACGGGCCACTCCGGTTCACTCAGAATGCCCTGTTTGATTAAGCGCTCTCTGCGTTGATTGATGGTCAGTTTTAATTCATCACGAATCAATCGAATGGCCGGGGAGAACATCTGGCGACTGGGGGTAACAAGCCACAACTCGGTCAGGGGAATCCTGTAGTCGACCATGACCCTTTGTAGCCGTCCGGCCAGTAAATCCTCGGCAACATCGATGGCCGATTTTTTGGCAATGCCCATACCATCAACACACCAACGGCGAACAATATCGCCATCGTTAACACAGCGATTGCTGGTCATTTTCACTTTATATCTGGTCTCGCCGTTATACAGCTCCCAGTCATCATGCATGACCTCGTAAAGCTTATACAGTAACGCATTGTGTTCAGACAGCTCTTCAGGCGTGGTGGGGGAGCCGTGCTCTACCAGGTACTGGGGTGACGCACAGAGCAGATGCGGAATATTGCATATTTTAAATCCGTACAGGTTCAAGTCCTGCAGGGCGGTTCGAGTCATCGCCCGCAAGGCTACATCGACCCCGTCTCTGTAAAAGTCCACACGACTGTCGCTGACATGCAAACGGACCCTTACCTCCCGGTGTTGACTCATCACCCGGTTGAGCAAGTCACGCATCAGGTTGCGTCCCATCTCCGATGACATCGCCATCTTGACCTCACCACGAACAAAGGGCTGGCTCTCGTTGATGGTCATCTGGCCCTGATGCAGTAATTCAAGGGCTTGTTGGCACAGTGGCAGGTAACGTTCCCCTTCTGGGGATAACCGTAGCTGACGCGTTGTGCGCACAAAGAGCTGGGCACCCAATGCATTCTCTATACGCTTTAATGCGGTACTGGCTTTGGCGGTACTCATATCCAGCTGATTGGCGGCGGCGGTAATCGATAGAAGCTCTGCTATTTTGGTGAACACTTGTAAATCTTTAATATTCATAATGTGACTCTCCATTCACCAAGGGGAGCACCCGAGTAAGAGCATCCTGGAGGCAGGCAACCCAGGCTCCTGGCATCAGCGGTTTGAGAGCAGCTGGTATCTGCCATCGGTACGAAAGTAAAGAATGGCATCCTGGCCGGATACACTGATATTGTGATCGAACTGTCCGGTTGAACCAAAATAACTGCCGGCTGCGAGCTCTTTTTCATCCCGGGTTTCCGCAGACCGGTAGGTAACGTCTCCCTTGATGACAATGCCACGAAACTCTTCGGCATCGACGTGGATCTGGCCGGTATAACCGGCGGGAAGTTTTACCAGGGTTCCGCCCAGCTCTCCGGCCTGGTTGCTGCCCCATAGGGCGGTAACCTCTGCATCCTCGCCTTTAATCAATTTCATGTCTGACTGGCTCAGCCACACCATATTGGAGGCATGCAGGTTGATTGGCTTTTCACCGTTTTCGAAGTGCTCGTCTGAAGGTTGAACAAGGTAAGGACCACTGTCAATTTCCAGGTAGATGAGGTTTTCCTCTCCATTTGCTGCAGTAATGTGGTTCTCGCCGGCGGGCTGAGTCCAGAATGAGCCGGTGGGCATCCACATGGACTCGGCCTTGGGATCGTCGTTGTGCATCAGCCCTTCGATGACCACGCCACGATAGGTGATATTGTGAATATGGGGGGGAGATGAGAACCCTTTGTTGAATTTAACCAGCATGCCCGCGGCGGTATTCTTGGTGCGATCCCCCCAAAGATCCGCAGCACCTGGACTTCTAATACCACGAAGGGGATTCAGGTAACCCCATTGTACTTCCTCTGCAGTGACAACTTCGGACTGCATGCTTACATCTTCGGCGAATGACAACGGCGAAACGAAAATTCCTGCCAATACCAGACTCAATGTTGCCTTGTTAACGCGCATCGTTGGCTCCTCTTTAAGTTACAGCGACAAGGTATTCCATATGATAGAGACCGAGCTTATTTCGCAAAAAGAGGGCTGAACCGAAAAGACTATTAAGAATTTTTTGATAATACAGAACCACAGGCAGCACCTGCCCATCCGGGAAGACGCCGGCCGCAGGCTCGGGCGTGTTTGAATTGCCGTACGTCAACGCGGGCGCGGCGCCGATGAGGTCAGCCAAGCCATATTAACCATGATCTGTCTGTGGATAACGTTCTAGTCATAAAGTCTGGATTGTTTTTCAAGTGTAAAAATATATGCTGAAAATTTGCTGCTTAACTGCGTAATCAGTCTTTGTCTTTGGTTTGCAACCGGATTAGAATGCGCCCTGATGTTAACGTTTTGTTGCGGATCGGTGAGCCGGGTTGTGGCCAAACGAGGCTATAGTAAGGTCACTTCAGCCACCGGCCGCCCCGGCGCAGCAACGGGCGCCAGTCCCGTTTAAGGATGAGCATGTCGTTACTGGAAGTTAAAAACCTGCGGATTGAATACCCGTCCCGCCACGGCGTCATGGCCGCCGTGGAAGATCTTTCCTTTACCATCGAAAAGGGCGAAATTCTGGGCGTGGTTGGTGAGTCCGGCGCCGGCAAGTCGACCATCGGCAACGCCGTCATCGATCTGCTAAGCCCGCCCGGGCGTATTGCCAGCGGCGATGTCTACCTGGACGGCGAGAAGATCTCCGCGCTGTCGGCCAGCGCCATGCGCACGGTACGGGGCAAGCGCATCGGCTTTATTTTTCAGGATCCCATGACCTCCCTGAATCCGCTGTTTACCGTGGAGTATCAGATGGTCGAGACCCTGCTGGCCAACACCGGCCTCACCCGCGAGCAAGCCCGTAAAAAGGCCATTTCCCTGCTCGATGCCGTGGGCATTCCCCAACCGGAGCTGCGCATTCAGCAATATCCGCATCAGTTTTCCGGCGGCATGCGCCAGCGGGTGGTGATCGCCATTGCGCTGTCCTGCGATCCGGAGCTGATCATTGCCGACGAGCCTACCACGGCGCTGGACGTATCGATTCAGGATCAGATCCTCACCCTCATTCGCGGCCTGTGCAAGGAACGCAATGTGGGCTGCATGCTGGTGACCCACGACATGGGCGTGGTGTCGAACGTCACCGACCGGGTGGCGGTCATGTACCGGGGCAAGCTGATGGAAATCGGTGCCACCGAGCGAGTGCTGGGCACGCCCGAGCACGCCTATACCCGCAGCCTTATCTCCGCCGTGCCCCGCTCCGACATCAAGCTGCGGCGCTTTCCGCTGGTGTCCTACATTGAAGACGTCAAGGAAAAGGCCAGCCTGGATCTGAAAAGCCACTGGCTGGGCCAAAGCCAGGATCAGCGCGACTATGAAGGCGCCCTGCTTCGAGTGGAGCACTGCAACCTGCGCTTTGTGACCAAGGATTCGATTTTTCCGTCACGGCGGGAATACCTGCAGGCCACCAATGATGTCAGCTTTGAGATCCATGAGGGCGAGACCTTTGGTCTGGTGGGGGAGTCGGGCTCCGGCAAGTCCACCATAGCCCGGGCCATTACCGGGCTGTATCCGCCCGATACCGGCAAAATCTGGTTTGAGGGCATCGAACTTACCGCCATCAAGACCGAGCAGGAACGCCGCCCGCTGCGCCGGCAGATGCAAATGGTGTTTCAGAACCCTTATTCGTCGCTCAATCCGCGCATGCGGGTGGAAGACATTATCGCCGAGCCCATTCGTTTTCACGGCCTGGCCGACAATGACGCTCAGGCTCGTGGCATCGTCGCTGATCTGCTCGACTACGTGGGCCTGGGCCGCGCCGCCGGGGTCAAATACCCCCACGAATTTTCCGGCGGCCAGCGCCAGCGCATTTCCATTGCCCGGGCCCTGGCCACTCGACCGAGGCTGCTGATCTGCGATGAGCCCACCTCGGCGCTGGATGTGTCGGTGCAGGCGCAGATCCTCAACCTGCTCAAGGATCTGCAGGACGAGCTCAAGCTGACCATGCTGTTTATCAGCCACGATCTGCCGGTGATTCGGCAGATGTGCGACCGCATCGGGGTGATGAAAAAAGGCACCCTGGTGGAGGTGGCGCCCACCGAACAACTCTTTACCCATGCCGCGGATCCCTACAGTCGCTCGCTGATCTCCCTGATGCCGGAGTTCAAGGGCATGTCCCGGGAAGGGCTGGATATTTCACAACAGGCCTGAGGGCCAACGTTAACCCAGTAAATGGAGTGCGAAATGAAAAAAGGACTCAACAGAATAGCTGCTGCCCTGGTGGCCGCCGGTGTTGCCTTCAGTGCCCAGGCCGCCGACATCACCATTGCCTACGACGCCGATCCGGTGTCCATGGATCCGCACGAGCAGCTGTCGGGGGCCACCCTGGAGCTGTCGCACCTGGTGTTTGACCCCCTGGTTCGCTGGACCAAGGATTTTAAATTTGAAGCGCGGCTGGCGGAGAAGTGGGAGCGGGTGGACGACAACACCATGCGCTTTCATCTGCGCCAGGGCGTGACCTTTCACAGCGGCAACCCCTTTACCGCCGACGACGTGATCTGGACCTTTAACCGCCTGAAAACCTCTCCCGACTTCAAGGCGTTGTTCGAGCCTTTCTCCGAGGCCAAAAAGGTGGATGAGCACACCGTGGATCTGGTGACCAAGGGCCCGTTCCCGTTGGTGCTGAACACCGTCACCTATCTGTTCCCGATGGACTCCAAGTTCTATACCGGCACCACCGCAGACGGCAAGGACAAGGGCGAGGTGATCAAGCACGGCAGCTCCTTTGCCTCCACCAACCCGTCCGGCACCGGCCCCTTCAAGCTGAAGTTCCGCCAGCAGGGGGTCAAGGTGGAATATGAGCGCAACGCCGATTACTGGGACACATCTTCTCCCGGCAACGTGAACAACATGACCCTGGTGCCGATCAAGGAAGACGCCACTCGAGTGGCCGCCCTGCTGGCCGGTGACGTGGACTTTATCAAGCCGGTATCGCCCAACGATCACAAACGGGTGGAATCCGCCAGCGGCGTCAAGCTGGTGACCGAGCCGGGCACCCGCATCATTACCTTCCAGATGAACCAGGATCGCTTTGAACCGTTCCGCGACGTGCGTGTGCGCCAGGCGGTGAACTACGCCATCAACCAGGAAGGCATCGTCAAGCGCATCATGCGTGGCTTTGCCACCACTGCCGGTCAGCAGGCGCCGGCGGGTTATGTGGGTCACAATCCGGAGCTGGTGCCCCTTTATGATCTGGACAAGGCCAAGGCGCTGATGGCGGAAGCCGGCTACGCCGATGGCTTCAAGATCAGCATGATCGCCCCCAACAACCGCTATGTGAACGACTACCGCATTGCCGAGGCGGTCAAGGCCATGCTGGCGCGCATCAACATTGACGTGGAGCTCAAGACCATGCCGGTGGCCCAGTACTGGCCCGAGTTCGACAAGTGCTCCGCCGACATGCTGATGATTGGCTGGCACTCCGACACCGAAGACACCGCCAACTTCTCGGAATTCCTCACCATGACCCGCAACGAGGAAACCGGCCGGGGCCAGTACAATTGCGGCCATTACGCCAACCCGGCGCTGGACAAGCTGATTGAAGACGCCAACGTCGAAACCGACGGCGCCAAGCGGGAAAGCATGCTGCAGCAGGCGGAGAAAATGCTCTATGACGACGCCGCCTTCGTGCCCCTGCACTGGCAGAACCTGGCCTGGGGCGCCCGTGACAATGTGAATGCCGAGCCCATTGTCAACGCCATGGACTTCCCCTATCTGGGCGATCTGGTCGTTAAGGAATAACGAGTGGTGGGATCGGGGACGCGGCACCGGGCTCATCCGGTATCGGTTCCCGATCCCCATTCCCCGGTCCCGCAGTTGGAACTTAAAGCATGTTTACTTTTCTGCTTAAACGCGTGTTTCAGGCCCTGGTGGTGATGTTTGTCATCAGCCTGGTGGCCTTCTCGATACAGGACAACCTGGGTGACCCCCTGCGTGAGCTGGTGGGGCAGTCGGTGTCGGAAGAAGTGCGTCAGCAGATGCGCGACGAAATGGGCCTGAACGATCCCTTTATGGTCAAATACGGCCGCTTTGTGGGCAATGTGCTGCAGGGCGATTTCGGCACTTCCTATTTCTTCAAGCAGCCCACCATAGAAGTGATCTTTGAAAAGCTGCCCGCCACCCTGGAGCTGGTGTTCTGTGCCAGCGTGCTGATCATCGCCCTGAGCATTCCGCTGGGGGTGTATTCGGCCATCAAGCCCAGGGCCGTGCTCTCCAAAATCATTATGGGGGTCAGCATAGTGGGCATTTCGGTGCCGGTGTTCCTCACCGCCATTCTGCTGATGTATGTGTTTTCCATTGAACTGGGCTGGCTGCCCGCCTACGGCCGGGGCGAACTCACCAGCCCGCTGGGCTGGGAGTCGGGGCTGTTTAACTGGCAGGGCTTTCGCAACCTGATCCTGCCGAGCATTGCGCTGTCGTCCATCATGCTGCCGCTGTTTATTCGCCTGGTGCGCTCGGAAATGCTGGAGCAGCTCAGCTCCGAATACGTCAAGTTCGCCTGGGCCAAGGGCCTGGACAAATATCGCATCTGGTTTGTGCATGCACTGAAAAACACCCTGCTGCCGCTGATCACCGTGGGCGGGGTGCAAATCGGTACCATGGTGGCCTACACCATTCTCACCGAAACCGTGTTTCAGTGGCCGGGCATTGGCCTGTTGTTCCTTGAGGCCATTACTCGGGTGGATACGCCGCTGATCACCACCTATGTGATTTTTGTGGGCTTTATCTTTGTGGTCACCAATACCATCGTCGATTTGATTTACGGCCTGGTGAACCCCACCGTCAACCTGGCAGCAAAGGGATAAGCGCATGAGCACCGAACTTCAACTGAGTCGCTGGGCCCGCTTTCGCCGCTCCGACTTTCTCTATCATTTTCTGCGCGACAAGGTCGCCATGGTCAGCTTTGCGGTGTTTGTGGCGCTGGTGGCGGCGGCCTTTCTGTCGCCGCTGATCGCCCCTCACAATCCCTATGATCTGGCCTCCATCGACATTCTCGACTCCGAGCTACCGCCGAGCTGGCAGGACATGGGTGACGAGCGGTTTGTGCTGGGCACAGACGTGCAGGGCCGGGATATTCTCAGCACCATTCTCTATGGCTCCCGAGTGTCGTTGATCATCGGCCTGGGGGCGGTGGCGCTGCAGCTGGCCATTGGCATAGTGGTGGGCCTGAGCGCCGGCTACTTTGGCGGGCGCATCGACAACTTTCTGATGCGCATTGCCGACGTTCAGCTGTCGTTCTCCACCATGATGGTGGCCATTATCGTGTCGGCGGTGTTTCAGGCCACCCTGGGCAGCGATTTTTACGCCCAGTATGCGGTACTGATGCTGGTGGTGATCATCGGTCTCGCCGAATGGCCGCAATACGCCCGCACCATTCGCGCCACCGTGCTCGCCGAAAAGAAAAAGGAATACGTGGAAGCGGCGCGAGTGATGGGCTTCAAGTCGATGCGCATCATGTTCCGCCATATTCTGCCCAACTGCCTGTCGCCCATTCTGGTGATTTCCACGGTGCAGGTGGCCAACGCCATCATGAGCGAGGCGGCGTTGTCCTTCCTCGGCCTGGGCATGCCGGTCGACAAGCCCTCGCTGGGCTCGCTGATCAGCATGGGCTTCAGCTACATCTTCTCCGGATCCTGGTGGATCACCGCCTTTCCCGGCATTTATCTGGTGGTGCTGGTGCTGGTGATCAACCTGCTTGGTGATTGGCTGCGGGACGTGTTTAACCCCAAGATCTACAAGGGGTAAAACATGGCTGTAAGCCATCAGCTTTAAGCTATCAGTGTGTGCGTCATGGCCTGCAGGCACAGTGTTGTGTCTGCAGGTTTTTTTATGCATTCCCACGCAGAGCGTGGGAATGCGGTGAAAAGACGTCGCCCCCGCGAAGGCTCCAAAATACGTCGCCCCCGCGAAGGCGGGGGGCCCATATGTGGCCCGGCACGGGATGCAGACCGGCGCCGGGCTCATGGATTTCCGCCGTCGCGGAAATGACGGGCAACAGCGCCCTAATGACGCCCGCCACTGAACTACACTTTGCCCTAATTCAGTGCTGCCGGAGCCGTGCATGAAACACGACGAAATTCCCGCCGATCATTCCGACCCTCTGCTCAGTTTTCTGCATAAAGCCATTCGTGTGGCGGTCAAGTTTCTGGCCGTGCTGATGGTGTTGGTGATCTTCTGGAGCATTCTCGATGTGGTCTATGTGCTCTATCAGCGGTTGCTGACACCGCCCTTTTTGCTGCTGAACCTGGAAGACATACTGCAGACTTTTGGCGCCTTTATGGCGGTGCTGATTGCCATTGAAATTTTTATCAACATTCGGCTCTATCTGGGCACCAGCGTGATTCCGGTGCAGTTGGTGCTGGCCACGGCGCTGATGGCGGTGGCCCGAAAGGTGATTGTGCTGGATCTCGATCTGGTGAGTGCCGAGCAGATCATCGGCCTGGCACTGGTGACCATCGCCCTTGGCGTGTCTTACTGGCTGGTGAAAACCCGGGGGTAGGGGAGATTACTTTGCGGAAATGACGGCATGTCACTGGCGCCTGCATTGTTGGGATTCGCTTCGTTCATCACAACCTGCTGCTCTTGTTTACCCCGCTCCACCGGTTATGATCCTTCCCCTTGTTTAACGTTACTCCCGGAGCTCATTGTGCTCGCCACCCTGTGTTCGCTGTTTCCCCTGTCTTTGCGCCGGCAATTGGCCGGCAGCCTGGTGCTGGCGGCCATGGTGATGATTGCCGCCGGCCTGCTGGGGCTGCCGCTGGCAACCCACTGGGCGGGGCTGGCGTACTGGTGTGCGGCGGTGCTGCTGTGGCCGGGGCTGGCCACCCGCAACCGCACCCAGGCGCTGATCCTGCTGCTGGTAGGTGGCGGCAGCCTGGCCTGGAGCGCGGGGCAGGGGGCCGAGGTGAATGTGCAGCGGCTGGTGGCGGGCAACAGCGGCCTGCTCTCCATGCTGGTGGCGGTGAGCTTTTTAAGCCTGGTGAGCCGGCCCCAGGCCGAGGACGACGAGCGTTCGCCCAGGGGGAGGCGGGCGCTGGCATCAACCCTGGCGGCGGTGCACCTGTTTGGCTCGGTGATCAATCTGTCGTCGGTATTTATTATCGGAGACCGTCTGGCCCGGCGCGGCAGTGTGACCCGGGAGCAGGCGCTGGTGCTGATCCGTGGCTTTACCGCCGCGGCCTTTTGGTCTCCTTTTTTTGCCGCCATGGCGGTGGCCCTGAGCCTGGCCCCCGAGGCCCGGCTGGTCACCCTGTGGCTGGTAAGCATGCCCCTGGCGTTGCTGGCCCTGCTGCTGACGGGCTGGCAACTGAGCCGGCCCAATGGCAACAATGCCCCGGTGGCTGCCTTTACCGGCTATCCACTGCATGCCGGCGGCCTGGCCTTGCCGGGCCTGCTGGCGGCGGCGGTGCTGGCGCTGCACGAACTGCAGCCGGCGTTGTCCATTCTGGCGGTGATCACCCTGATGGCGCCGGCGCTGACCCTGACCATTCTGACGGTGAAGCGGCAACAGCCGCTGGCGGCCGTTGGCGGACTAACCACAGGCCGGTTGCCGCAAATGGGCAACGAGCTGGCGCTGTTTCTGGCCGCCGGGGTGCTGGGCTATGGCCTGGAGACCCTGTTCTCCACCCTGGGCGGCAGCCTGCCGCTGACGCATTTTGGCCCGGTGGAGGCCAGCGCAACCTATCTGGCCACGGTGGCGTTGTCGCTGCTGGGCATTCATCCCATTATCTGCATCTCGCTGGCGGGGGCGGTGCTGGCGCCGCTTGAACCCAACCACACCCTGCTGGCGCTGGTATTTTTGTCGTCCTGGGCGGTGGGCACTCCCGCCGGGCCGCTGTCGGGCATCAACCTGGCGTTTCAGGGCCGTTATGGAATGGACTCGTTTCGCATCATGCGCTGGAACTTGGGCTATGCGGCGGCCATGTCGGTGCTGGTGGTGGCGGCCATTTTTGTGCTGGCGGGGCTGCTCGGGCTGGCGTAACCTTTTGGACGGTGCCACAATCGCGCTTTGAAATGGGGCTGGATTGCACCCACAGGAGACAAAAGTGAAATTTATCTGGCTCAAGGTGTTGCTGACCGTGTTGATCTTCGCCGGCCTGTTTGGCTGGGTGTATTACAAGGTGGCCCTCGGCGGCATTTGAGCGGACCGGGCCGGCCGCAAGCCGTGGTCACAGGCGGCGGTGAGGCTGGCAAGGCGGCGAAAAAAACGGGGCCGGAGCGTTGAGCCGGGTCTGCACAAAAAGTACACTCGAACCCGCTCGGGCCATTTGCGCGCGGCTGGGTTCTACTGCATAATGTGCGCCTCGAAATCTGAGGTGCGGTGTGCTGGTACTCTTCGCATGCTCCGTCTACTTCTTTAATCAACCATATAAAGTTGCATCATGTCTGATTTATCACATTACAGAAACATCGGTATTTTTGCTCACGTTGACGCGGGCAAGACCACCACTACCGAACGTATCCTCAAGCTGACCGGTAAAATTCACAAGTCTGGCGAGACCCACGACGGTGAGTCCACCACCGACTTCATGGAGCAGGAAGCCGAACGTGGTATCACCATCCAGTCTGCGGCCGTAAGCTGCTTCTGGAAAGGCCACCGTTTCAACGTAATCGACACTCCCGGACACGTTGACTTCACCGTTGAAGTATACCGTTCCCTGAAAGTACTGGACGGCGGTATCGGCGTATTCTGTGGTTCCGGCGGCGTTGAGCCCCAGTCCGAAACCAACTGGCGCTACGCCAACGAATCCGGCGTTGCCCGTATCATCTTCGTAAACAAGCTGGACCGTCTGGGTGCCGACTTCCTGCGCGTGGTTCAGCAGACCCGCGACGTACTGGCCGCCAACCCGGTTGTGATGGTACTGCCCATCGGCCGTGAAGACGAGTTCAAGGGTGTGGTTGACCTGCTGACCCGTAAGGCCTACATCTGGGACGAGTCCGGCGAAGCCGAAAACTACACCATTGAAGACGTACCGGCCGACATGGTGGATCAGGTTGAAGAATACCGCGAAATGCTGGTAGAAAGCGCCGTTGAACAAGACGACGACCTGATGGAAGCCTACATGGAAGGTGAAGAGCCTTCTATCGAAGACATCAAGCGTTGTATCCGCAAGGGTACCCGCACCATGGCCCTGTTCCCGGCCTACTGTGGTTCTGCGTTCAAGAACAAGGGCATGCAGCTGGTGCTGGACGCCGTTAACGACTTCCTGCCGAGCCCGACCGAAGTTGATCCGCAGCCGCTGACCGACGAAGAAGGCAACGAGACCGGTGAATTCGCCATCGTTGAAGCCGATGCCCCGCTGAAGGCCCTGGCGTTCAAGATCATGGACGACCGTTTCGGCGCCCTGACCTTCGTACGTATCTACTCCGGCCGCATCAAGAAGGGTGACACCATCCTGAACAGCGCCACCGGCAAGACCGAGCGTGTAGGCCGCATGGTAGAAATGCAGGCCGATGAGCGTACCGAACTGGACTCTGCCCAGGCCGGTGACATCATCGCCATCATCGGTATGAAGAACGTGCAGACCGGTCACACCCTGTGTGATCCGAAAGCCCCCTGCACCCTGGAAGCCATGGTGTTCCCCGAGCCGGTAATCTCCATTGCCGTTGCGCCGAAGGACAAGGGTGGTTCCGAGAAGATGGGCGTGGCCATTGGTAAAATGGTTGCCGAAGATCCGTCTTTCCGCGTTGAAACCGACGAAGACTCCGGTGAAACCATCCTGAAAGGCATGGGCGAACTGCACCTGGACATCAAGGTAGACATTCTGAAGCGTACCTACGGCGTTGAGCTGATCGTGGGTGAGCCGCAGGTAGCCTACCGCGAAACCATCACCGCTCAGGTTGAAGACAGCTACACCCACAAGAAGCAGTCTGGTGGTTCCGGTCAGTACGGTAAGATCGACTACGTTATCCGTCCGGGCGAAGCCAACACCGGCCTGGTGTTCAAGTCTTCCGTAGTGGGTGGTAACGTACCGAAGGAATTCTGGCCCGCCATCGAAAAGGGTGTTGCCAGCATGATGAAGACCGGCCCGATCGCTGGCTTCCCGGTACTGGACATCGAGTTCGAACTGACCGACGGTGCCTACCACGCCGTTGACTCCTCGGCCATCGCGTTCGAAATCGCCGCCAAGGGTGCCTTCCGTCAGTCTCTGCCGAAGGCCAAGCCGCAGCTGCTGGAGCCGATCATGAAGGTTGACGTGTTCACTCCGGAAGATCACGTGGGTGACGTAATCGGTGACCTGAACCGTCGTCGCGGCATGATCAAGGATCAGAACGCCGGCGTGACCGGTGTGCGTATCAAGGCCGACGTACCCCTGTCCGAAATGTTCGGTTACATCGGTTCTCTGCGTACCATGACTTCTGGCCGTGGCCAGTTCTCCATGGAGTTCTCTCACTACGCTGCTTGCCCGGCCAACGTGTCCGAGAAAGTGGTTGCCCAGGTGAAAGAGCGCAAGGCTGCCGAAGCCAAGAAGTAAGTTCGGCTAACCCCGGTTACTTCGATAAAAACCGCTGCTTCGGCAGCGGTTTTTTTTTGCCTCGACACAGGGCTTTGCACCCTTTTGGCTGCTTCGCCGGCATTGCTCGGCACGTCCTTTATATTCCCCCCTGTTGACTTCATTTCAAGCGCACGCGATCCCACTCTTAAAGATGCAAGTGGAAATCAGGCTGGCCTGCAGTTAATGTGGCTCACCGGTTAATGTTTCAGTCATCGCAAGACGCAGCAATGGCGTGGCGATGCAAGGCGTATGGAAACCATTAAATGAACAAAGTAGCCATTCTGGATGGAGGCATGGGCCGAGAGCTAAAACGCATTGGTGCCCCCTTCTCACAGCCGCTGTGGAGCGCTCAGGCGCTGATTGAATCACCTGAACATGTGCGCAGGGCCCATCAGAACTTTATTGATGCCGGTGCCGATATCATCACGGTGAACAGCTATGCCTGCGTGCCCTTTCACCTGGGTGACGCCCTCTACCAGGCGGAAGGGGCACAACTGGCGCGCAGTGCGGCCGCTCTCGCCCAGTCCGTGGCTAAAGAGGCCGCGGCGTCTTCTGGCAAGCCCGTGCGCGTGGCCGGCTCGATTCCTCCTGCGCTGGGCAGCTACCGCCCCGATTTGTTTGAGGCCGGGGCGGCGCAAGCGATTTCGAGCACACTGTTCGATGCCCAGGATCCCCATGTTGATCTCTGGATTGCCGAAACCATTGCCAGCCTGGCGGAGTTTGACGTGATTCATGCGGTGTTGCAGCACACTCAAAAAGACTGTTATTACGCCTTTACCCTGAATGATGACGTGATGGAAACATCGCTGTTGCGATCCGGTGAAAGCGTAAGAAGTGCCGCCGAGCGAGTGTGTGCGGCGGATGCTCAGGGCATTTTCTTTAACTGCTCAACCCCGGAAGTGATGGACCTGGCCATTCGAGAGGCGAGGGCGGTTATGGACGCCTGTGGTGCCGATATTGAGCTGGGGGTTTATGCCAATAACTTTACGCCCATCAAGGCCAATCATCAGGCCAATGGTGCCCTGCAAGCCATGCGCGAGCTGACGCCACAGGACTACCTGAATTTTGCCAAACGCTGGCACGAGCTGGGTGCCACGGTGATCGGTGGTTGCTGTGGCATCTATCCCGAGCATATTCGAGCCCTGAACGAATGGCGGAATGAGCGTTAATTGTCGTCACTCCCGCGAAGGCGGGAGTCCATTCCCCCGGAGCTCGCCATTGTTGAATCGTTGCCATTAGCGCGGTAAAACCTTAAAAACGTTGCGGCCACAATTGAAACCCTTCACCACAAAGTCCAGAATAGATGCATTCAACTTGGTAGTGGCAGGGCTCGGCGGCTCAAACGCTCGGCGGTAGCGTGCCTGATGCTGATGTTTTATACAGTGAATTGGCTGTTTTTCGGGGTTATTGCGCACTATCTTCAGTCCATGCTCATGTACAGCAAACCGCGCTGAAAAAACACCATGCTCAGAAAAGGTTACGGCTGGCGATTGTTGATAACGCGCAAACGGCCGTTGATAGTGCGCATGCGCGTTTTTGCTCACTGCTGCATACGGCAGTTGAGTGATATTTTATTTACTATCAATGGTTTAATGGTTTAATGGTGATAGGTGCTCTAGTGTGCAGGAAGAAATATGAGCATGCTTACTATTAAAATGTTATGTGCTGTTTGTGGTTACCTTCTAGATCCAGTACACACTTTACCATATTGATTTAGGCATTCGAGCCTAAATATCGGTTAAAAGATTAAAGGAATAACATTGAATTCAAACCAGCAAATAAGTGTTCAAAAACAAATATCTACTATGTCGCCAGATGAATGGGAAGAGTTCATTGAAGAGTGGATGACCTACAAGTCAGATATGTATTACGATTTTGAACGCTTAGGTGGAGCGGGAGATCAGGGTAGAGATGTTGTTGGATATATCGACAACCCAGTTGATAATAGCTTATATACTTGGGATAACTACCAATGTAAGCATTATGATGCGCCTTTATCTCCATCAAAAATATGGGTTGAGATTGGGAAAATTTGTTATTTTTCATATTTAGAAGAATACCCATTCCCAAGAAAATACTACTTTATTGCACCCTTAGGTATCGGAACAAAGCTATCAAATTTATTAAAAAAACCTGAATTATTGAAAAGTGAGCTCTTCTTAAACTGGGAAGGGTATTGTCAAAGTAATATCGGGAAAGGTGAAGTTGAGTTAACAGAAGATTTGAAACAATACATTTTAAATCTAGATTTCAGTGCTTTTGATAAAATAGCAACGATAAAACTAGTTGTTGATCACAGTAAAACACAATTCCATGCAGTTAGGTTCTCAGTACCTCTTCCACTCCGGCCGCCAACACCAGAAGTCTCAGATGATGTTAGCGACGAAGAAATCATCTACGTAAAAAAACTAATATCCGCATACGACAGCCATGCCAGTGAAAAAATTGAAAATGTGAAAGATGCTAATAACACACCAATATATAAGCGGCACTTAAAGCGTTCCCGTGAAGATTTTGCTAATGCCGAAGCATTAAGAAATTTCTCAAGAGACAATATGCCAAATGGTGCATTTGAGAACATACAACAACAAGTAAAGTACGGTATTTATGACATAATTGATTCAGAATACCCAAATGGTTTTGACAAAGTAAAAGATGCTGTAAGCGAAGCACGAAAGCTACAACTCCCCTATACTCCACTTACATCATGTATCACAGTTAATGACCGGGGAGGGATTTGCCAACAGCTAGCAAATAACGATGATGATGTATCATGGTGTACAAATGAATAATTTGACTAACTTATTTAATTCTCCTATGGAAGCAGGGCTTCGTAGCCTCATTATTTTAGAAGCTGGATATCCGCATTCATACGACATTGCCAGATTGGTTATATACGATTATCTACTGGTTCATTCTGGAGATATCCGAGGCGGACCAGATAGCATACACCCAGACACACCTCACAGGTCTGGAGAAATGCTTATAAAAAGACCTGTTTTAGAAAGTGGCATTAAAAATATGATGGCTAAGGGACTTATCAAATCGAACTACTCGGAACATGGAATAACTTATGTAGCAACTGAAGCATCATCACCATTTCTAGACTCATTACAGGCAGATTACACAAGAAGACTAATGGTAATCGCTGATTGGGTAACCACAAATTTTGATGAAGTTTCAGTTGATGAACTAAATTCATATGCCAATCGTCACTTAGGTGTTTGGGGTGGTGAATTCATTAATGAATCGATTGTTCGCGGGGATGTTTTTTCATGAGCATTGGGTTCAGAATAAAAAAGCTGATTGTTACTGGAATTAATGCTGAAGATGCATTAATCGCTTTCAATAATTCTTCACATGCTATTATAGGACCTTCTAATACAGGGAAGTCATACGTATTTCAATGTATCAAATATTTACTTGGTAGCACTAAAAAACCAAAAAAAATCAAAGAGTCATATGGATATGATTATTGCTATTTAGAGATAGCTCTTTCGGATAACTCAGTACACACCATAAAAAGAAGTTTGTCGGGCGGCCATGCGATCATTTACAAGTGCAGATATTCTGAAATTGTAGACCATACCAGCGAGCCGGAAAAATTTTTAGTTGGAAGAAAAGCCACTAAAAAGAACAAAACATTCAATTCTTACCTACTATCGATAACAAATTTATCTAATATAAAAGTCAGACGCAATAAAGGGGGTGTTACAGATTTATTCGCATTCTCATTTTTAAGACACCTAATCCTCATTGATGAAATATCTATCATCAAAGAAGATTCTCCTGCTTATACAGGGCAAAACAATGAAGCGCCTAAAGAAGAGTCTGTCTTAAGAATCTTATTGACCGGTAAGGATGATGGCAATTTAATTGCAAAACCAAAACAGAAGGTCATCGATAATAGAAAAGGACGACTAGAAGTTATCAATGAACTTATTGCTGCATATCAAAGCGAACTCGATGAATATAACAACAACCTTACAGAGAAAAACGAAGTCGAAGATCAAGTTGAAAAACTAATAGAATCAATCAAAGCAATAACAAGTGAACTCAATTCATCATATGAGAAAATTGATGAATATGACTCGACTATTGATAAATACTGGAACTCTTGGAAAGAGAAAGAGTCCAGGCTAATAACTATTAACGAACTATTATCGAGGCTTGAGCTACTAGACACTCACTACAGCACCGACATTTCTAGACTAGAATCATTACAAGAAGCCAGCTCTGCTTATACAAACCTAGAGATAGGTTTATGCCCAACTTGTAATTCTGAGTATAATTTAGACAACCATAACACCTGCAACTCTACTGATATTGAAAACATTCAAATTGCATCTGCTGTAGAGATAAATAAAATAACCTCTCTTAGAAAAGAATTAAATAAAACTAGGTCTAACTTAAAAAATGAAAAGATCGAACTAGATCTATCTATAGATAGTTTAAGAACTAGCCACAATGATTACCAATATAAGAAGTCTGAATTTACGAAAAAGTATATACAAGAAACTAATGAGAAATTAGAACTCTATAGATCAACCCTTAGGGATAAACAACAAGCACTGAAGATAATAGGAAAGGTAAAAGAATTATCGCTTCAAAAAATTGAATACGAAGTAGAGATAGACCCTATGGATGGTGATTATGAATTTGATGAGTTAACCACATCAGTCACTAGTGAATTCTGCTCGACTGTTCAAGAACTACTAAAGGAATGGGGATATAGCGAGAATACTAGAGTTTCATTTAGCGAGGAATCATGTGATTTTGTAATTGATGGCTTTGATAGAAACCTTGCAGGAAAGGGATATAGAGCACTGTCCTATGCTGCATTCAGTATTGGCCTGATGCATACATGCTTAAAAAATGGTTTTCCTCATAGTGGCTTTGTTTTATTAGATTCGCCGTTATGTACACTTCGCTCAAAGCATGTGAAAGACGACTCCAAAATACAGCGTAAAGATATAATAAGCGATAAAACTAAAGAATCTTTTTATAAAAGTATTTCTTCTTATAAAGGTAAAGGTCAGGTGATTATTTTGGATAATGATGGCCCTGATGAGCCAGACTCTCTTGACCTTGGCTACACTGAATTCACAGAAGATTGGGACCATGGTCGCTATGGGTTCTTCACACAATATAATGGTAGCTAGTCTCCACTCATGTACATAACAAGTAAATCCAGGTGACGCCTACGGCGCACCTGATTTAGGCGTTATATGGCAACAGACAAATGAGGTCATTCAGTTGTTGGAAGTAAAAACCATCGGCTTGTTCTTTATTACGGCAATTGCAGAGATTCTGGGGTGTTACTTACCGTATCTGTGGTTAAAAGAAGACAGGTCGGTCTGGCTGCTGGTGCCGGCTGTGTTCTTTCTTGCGGTGTTTGCCTGGCTGTTGTCGCTGCACCCAACGGCGGCGGGCAGAGTCTATGCCGCTTATGGCGGTGTCTATATTTTTGTGGCGATACTTTGGTTGTGGGCAGTGGACGGCATTCGCCCCACGTTATGGGATCTGGTGGGGGTATCAGTCGCCTTGCTGGGAATGGCGATCATCATGTTCGCTCCCAGAAGCGTATAGTTAATGCAGCGTCAGGCACTCAGGGGTCCTCGTATGAGCAAAAAAGTGAAGTTCACAGCCGGCCGTAATATCGCAATCAAGATACCGCCTCACTTGTATGATGAAACGGTGCGTTTTTATCGTGATGTTCTCGGTTTTCCGGAAATAACGGAGCAGGCACCTGCCGTGGGCTTTCAGTTTGGCGCCAACAACCTCTGGCTCGATTCGGTTCCGGGCCTGAGTCAGGCCGAGACCTGGCTTGAAGTGGTCACCGATGATATTGACGGTGCAGCAAGGCAGCTTAACGCGGCGGGAGTGGTTCGCTGTGACGAAATTGAGCCTTTGCCAGACGGCATGCAGGCGTTCTGGATATCGAGCCCGGCATCCATCATCCACCTGGTCTGCCAGGATTCAGCGTCCTGGTCGTAGCCGTGATCAAGCCCATGCACTACTTCGCTTACGGCTCCAATATGTCCCTTGCCCGAATGCGCGCTCGGGTGCCTTCCGCTCGAGTGATCGCGGTGGCCCGGCTCGGCGGGCACCGGCTGATGTTTCACAAGGTCGGCAAGGATGGCTCGGGCAAGTGCGATATTGTAAAGACCGGAGATCAGAACGACCTTGTTTACGGCGTGGTATATGACATTGCGCCGGCCGAAAAGCCTTGGCTGGACCGGGTGGAAGGCCTGGGTGCCGGTTATGATGAAAAACCGGTGCGGGTGATGACGCAGGCAGGAGTAGAGCTGGTTGCGGTGAGTTATGTCGCCACCCATATCGATGCCTGCCTGACGCCGTATTCATGGTACAAGGCCCACGTGCTTCACGGCGCCGGGGAGCATGGCCTGCCGGCTGACTACATCAGAGTGCTGGAGCTGGTGAGGGCGAACGAGGATCCCGATCGGGATCGCCATAAGCGGGAAGTCAGTCTTTACCGCTGAAAGGGGCTAGAGCATAAGTTAGCTTCGTTAGCGCGAATGCGAGGCCACAGACAGCGACGGTCGTTGACTGTATTATGCCGGCGACCATAACAAGCAAATATGTCCGAAATATATGTCCACCTTTCTCTCCGGCTTTGCCCTTAGCTTTTCCTTGATCCTGGCCATCGGCTCTCAGAACGCCTTTGTGCTGAAACAGGGCATCAAGCGCCACCATGTGTTTGTGGTGTGTGCGGTCTGTGCCCTGTCCGATGCGGTATTGATCTCCCTCGGGGTGGCAGGCTTTGGCGCCATCGTGAAGCAGTTTCCGGCCATTGAGACCGTTGCCCGTTACGGCGGAGCCACCTTTCTGGCGGTATATGCCTTTCTGAGTTTCAAGTCGGCCTTTGCCACCAGTCACGCCATGACGGCGGCGGGGGACACCCGGCAGTCGCTGCCGAAAACCGTGGCCATCTGCCTGGCGTTTACTTGGCTGAACCCTCATGTCTATCTGGATACGGTGGTGCTGCTGGGCTCCATCTCCACCCAATATCAGCCGGCCCAGGGGCTGTTTGCCCTGGGGGCCATCTGTGCCTCGCTGGTGTTCTTTTTCAGCCTGGGGTATGGCGCCCGGGTGCTGGCCCCGGTATTTCAGCGGCCGCAGGCCTGGAAGGTGCTGGAGTTTGTGGTGGGGGTAATGATGACCACCATTGCCGCCACCCTGGTGATGGGGGCGTAAGGGGACGTCATTCCCACGAAGGTGGGAATCCAGAGCATGGAGCAGAATACTGATGACAAGGTAGCGTCTGCAGAGACAAACCAAAAAGCGAAGCCGGGTGGCTTCGCTTTTTTTATGTTGCCAGCTGAGCCGGAGCCGTTTGCTATGGACCCCCGCCTTCGCGGGGGTGACGTATTCTGAGAGCTATCGCCTTTTTCTCGTTCCCACGCTCAGCGCGGGAACGCATAGTGAGTCTGAAAGCCCGTGATACACATCCACACTGGAGCGAAGGATGGAGTGCCCCACTAAGGTGGGGCCGGTGTCAGCGGGCCTGATAGTCCTGCACGGCTTTGGTGATGCCGTCGGCGTCCAGGCCCAGTTTGGCCAGGATCTGCTGCTGGCTGCCCTGCTCGATAAAGATGTCGGGAAGCCCCAGGTTCAGCACCGGCACCGGTTTTTTATGGCGCATCAGGCACTCGTTTACCGCCGAGCCGGCGCCGCCCATGATGGCGTTTTCCTCAATGGTCACCAGCAGCTCGTGGTCGGAGAGCAGATCCAGCAACAGGGCCTCGTCGAGGGGTTTGACAAAGCGCATGTCCACCAGGGTGGCATCAAGCGCTCTGGCGGCCGCTTCGGCTTCGGGCAGCAGGGTGCCGAAGTTCAGCAGTGCCACGCCCTTGCCCTTGAGCATGCGCCGGCCCTTGCCGATCTCCAGGGCGGTCATGGTGTCGTCAATCTCGGCACCGCAGCCGCTGCCGCGAGGGTAGCGCACCGCCGCCGGACCGGTGTGCATATAACCGGTGTAGAGCATTTGCCGGCATTCGTTTTCGTTGGCCGGGGTCATGACCACCATGTTGGGCACGGTACGCAAAAAGCTGAGATCAAAGGCGCCCTGATGGGTGGGGCCGTCGGCGCCCACGATGCCGGCGCGATCGATGGCAAAGAGCACGTCCAGGTTTTGCAGCGCCACGTCGTGGATCAGCTGATCGTAGGCACGTTGCAAAAAGGTGGAGTAAATGGCCACGACCGGCTTTTTGCCTTCAATGGCCAGGCCCGCCGCCAGGGTGACGGCGTGCTGTTCGGCGATGGCCACGTCAAAATAGCGCTTGGGGTATTCCCGTGAAAAGCGCACCAGGCCAGAGCCTTCGCGCATGGCCGGGGTAATGGCCATCAGCTTGTCGCAGCCGCCGGCCATGTCGCACAGCCAGTTGCCGAAAATGCTGGAAAAGCTGGGGCTGGTCGGGGCGCTTTTGGGCAGGCAGCTTTCTGCCGGATCGAACTTGGGTACGCCGTGATAGCCGATGGGATCCTGCTCGGCGGGCAGATAACCCTTGCCCTTGCGGGTCATCACATGCAGAAACTGCGGGCCCTTGAGCTTGCGCATATTGCGCAGGGTTTCCACCAGGGTATCAATGTCGTGGCCATCGATGGGGCCCACGTAGTTGAAGCCAAATTCCTCAAACAGGGTGCCGGGCACCACCATGCCCTTGAGGTGCTCCTCGGTGCGCCGGGCCAGCTCCTTCAGCGGCGGCAGCATTTCCAGCGCCTTTTTGCCCCCTTCGCGCAGGGTGCTGTAGAGCGAGCCCGACATGATTCTGGCCAGGTGGTTGTTGAGTGCGCCCACGTTTTCGGAAATGGACATCTCGTTGTCGTTCAGCACCACCAGCATGTCTTTGTGCAGATCGCCGGCGTGGTTCAGGGCCTCAAAAGCCATGCCGGCGGTGAGGGCGCCGTCGCCGATCACCGCCACCACCTTGCGGTTCTGGCGTTCTTCGTCGGCGGCAATGGCCATGCCCAGCGCCGCGCCAATGCTGGTGCTGGAGTGACCCACCGACAGGGTGTCGTATTCGCTTTCTTCCCGCCAGGGAAAGGGGTGTAGCCCTTCATACTGGCGAATGCTGGCCATGCGCTCACGCCGGCCGGTGAGAATTTTGTGGGGATAGGCCTGGTGGCCCACGTCCCATACCAGGCGGTCAAAGGGCGTGTGATACACATAGTGCAGGGCCACCGTCAGCTCCACCACACCCAGCCCCGAGGCCAGGTGGCCGCTGCTGCGGCTGACCGAGTGCAGCAAATAGGATCTCAGCTCGTCACACAACGCCGGCAGGCGCTCCTGGGGCAGGCTGCGCAGCTCTTCCGGCAGGTTGGCCAGGGCCAGGGTGGGGTAATCGGCAATATTCAGACTCATAGGCTTGTCGTTATTGTTGTCGCTTCAGTATTCGCGCTGCACGATGTAGTGGGCGAAGGCTTCCAGTGTTTCGGTATTGCCGGGCAGGCCGGCCAGGGCGGCGAGGGCGTCCCGGTGCAGGCTAGCGGCCAGGGCGCGGGCGCCGTCCAGTCCCAGCAGCGCCGGATAGGTGCTTTTCTGCTGGGCCAGGTCCTTCCCTTGGGTTTTGCCCAGGGTGGCGGTGTCGGCGGTAATGTCGAGAATGTCGTCCTGCACCTGAAACGCCAGGCCAATGGCCTCGGCGTAGCGGCTGAGCGCGGCCAGTTCGGTTTCCTGCATGGCGGGGGAACACAATGCCCCCATGCGCACCGCGGCGCGGATCAGCGCCCCGGTCTTGTGGCGATGAATGGTTTCCAGGGTGGCGCGTTCTACCGGCTTGCCCTCGTGGTAAATGTCCAGCGCCTGGCCGCCGCACATGCCGCCATAGCCGCTGGCGGTGGCCAGCTCCTGCACCAGCCGCAGCCGGCGCTCGGCGGGCAGATCGTCGCCGGACTGGCTGACCAGCTCAAAGGCCAGGGTCTGCAGGGCGTCACCGGCGAGAATGGCGGTGGCCTCGTCAAAGGCCCTGTGCACCGTGGGTTTGCCCCGGCGCAGGTCGTCGTTGTCCATGGCCGGCAGATCGTCGTGGATCAGCGAATAGGCGTGAATGCACTCAATGGCGGCGGCGGCGGCATCGGCGGCCTGCTGGTCGCTGTCGGTGTGCAGCCCGGCGGTGGCATACACCAGCATGGGCCGCACCCGCTTGCCGCCCTGCAGCAGGCCATATTCCATGGCGTCGCGCAGGCCGGGGGCGAGGTCATCGAGCCGGTCCAGGGCCCGGCGCAGGGCGGCGTTAATGCGTTCGCCATATTGCTGTTGCCACTGCGCAATCATGGCTGGGACTCCTCGCCGGTGGCGAAGTCGGCCAGGGTGTCGCCGTCGCTCATCAGTACCTTCACCTGTTGCTCGGCCTGGCTCAGCCGCTGCTGGCCGGCGCGCACCAGCTGCACCCCCCGTTCAAACGACTTGAGCGCCTGCTCCAGACTCAGCTCGCCCTGCTCCAGCTGGCCTACCAGGCCTTCCAGCTCGGCGAGTGCGCTTTCAAAGTCCATGTTTTCCGGTTTTCTGGCAGCCACGGGCATCCTCTGTTCGATCGCTTGCAAAATTGGGCCAATAGTAACACCGCTGCCCGGAATTTGGCGAAGGATTAGCGACTTTCAACTATGGGGCCAGGCCGCCGTTAAGCATTTTTGTGCGGTGCCGATAACAACTTCGGCGACAAAACTCACTCGCAAGAGGTAAGATTGAGTCGTATTGCTTGCGCTAACTGAAGAGGATGCCCATTTTGGATCTGGCAACACTGATCGGACTGATTGGCGGATTTGCGTTCGTCGCCATGGCAATGATTTTAGGGGGCAGCATCACCATGTATGTGGACGTACCGTCCATCTTCATTGTGTTTGCCGGCTCGCTGTTCGTGGTGATGATGAAATTCAACCTCGGGCAGTTTCTGGGGGCCGCCAAGGTGGCCGCCAAGGCCTTTATGTTCAAGCTGGAAAAGCCCGAAGAGCTGATTGAGCGGGTGGTGGACCTGGCCGACGCGGCGCGCAAGGGGGGCTTTCTGGCGCTGGAAGAGGCGCAGATCACCAATCCCTTTCTGCAAAAGGCGGTCAACATGCTGGTGGACGGCCACGACCAGGGAGTGGTGAAGGCGGCGCTGGAAAAGGACATCGACCTCAACGCCGAACGCCAGGAGCAGGGAGCCAAAATCTTTCGCGCCCTGGGGGATGTGGCCCCGGCCATGGGCATGATAGGTACCCTTATCGGTCTGGTGGCCATGCTGGCCAACATGGATGACCCCAAGGCCATCGGCCCGGCCATGGCCATTGCGCTGCTCACCACCCTGTATGGCGCCATGCTGGCCAATATGGTGGCGCTGCCCATTGCCGACAAGCTGGATCTGCGTTCGGAAGAGGAACGGCTTAACCGCACGCTGATCATGGACGCCGTGCTTGGCATTCAGGACGGCCAGAATCCCAGGGTACTGCAGGGACTGCTGGAGAATTACCTGGCCGAGAACAAGCGCACCAAGGAGGAATAGTGGCCAAAAAGAGCAAGCCACAGCCGGCCGGCGCGCCCGCCTGGATGGCGACCTTTGCCGATCTGGCCACCATTCTGATGAGCTTTTTCGTGTTGCTGCTGGCCTTTGCCGAGATGGACGTGCTCAAGTTCAAGCAGATCGCCGGCAGCATGAAATATGCCTTTGGGGTGCAGAACCAGATTGAGGTCACCGAAATTCCCAAGGGCACCTCGGTCATCGCCCTGGAATTTCGCCCCGGCCGGCCCGAGCCCACGCCCATCAGCACCGTCATGCAGCACACCACCGATTCCACCCTCACCGAGCTGGACTTTCAGCCCGGCGAGTCGGAGCGGGCATCGGGCCAGAGCCGGGAAGACGGCAACATGAGCGGCAGCCAGCAGCCCGACATGCCCCAGACCAGCGCCGAGTCGGTGAGTCTGGCCCAGGCCCTGGCCGAGCAACTGAGCAGTGCCATTGAGCAGGACGCCATTGAAATCGAGGCCCTGGGGCAGCAGGTGGTGATCCGCATTCGTGAAAACGCCTCTTTTCCCGCCGGCTCGGCGTTTTTGCAGCCCCAGTTCTGGCCGGTGATTCGGCTGATTGGCGACCTGGTGAAGAATGTGCCCGGCGAGATCCTGGTGTCCGGCCATTCCGATGACATTAACAGCGGTCACGAGCTGTTCAGCTCCAACTGGGAGCTGTCCACCCAGCGGGCGCTGGCGGTGGCGGATCAGCTCAGGCGCACTCAGGGGTTTGATGACGCCCGCATGATCGTCATGGGCCTGGCCGACACCAAGCCGCTGGTGGCCAACGACAGCGCCGAAAACCGCCGCCGCAACCGGCGGGTGGAAATCACCATTTCCCAGGGCAAACCGGTGTATACCGAGCCCCTGGAGGCGGTGCCGCCCGGCACTCCCTGAACTGCTTTTCTTTTAACCGCAAGCCCGGCACGTGTATAATGCCGGGCTTTCTTTTTTATGTGTTGTCTGAGCGTACCGAATTATGAAATTTATCATCAAGCTTCATCCTGAAATTACCATCAAGAGCAAGTCGGTGCGCCAGCGCATGAGCAAGATTCTCTCCGGCAATATTCGCAACACCCTCAAGCCCCTGGATGAGACCGTCAAGGTGCGTGCCGACTGGGACAAGCTGGTGGTGCGCAGCAACAACAACGACGAAGACAGCCGCCGCATGCTGATTGAGGCGCTGGCCTGTATTCCCGGCATTCAGTCGTTTCTGGAGGTGGTGGAATACAAGGTGTCGTCGATGGACGACATTCTCGAGCATACCCAGGCCATGTTCGGCGACCAGCTGGCCGGCAAGACCTTTTGCGTGCGCGCCAAGCGCCGGGGCAAGCAGGAGTTCAGCTCGCTGGACGTGGAACGCTATGTGGGCGGCGGCCTGAATCAGCGTTGCGAGACCGGCGGCGTCAAGCTCAAGCAGCCCGATGTGCAGATCAACCTGGAGCTGGACGACGACAAGCTGTACCTGGTGAGTGAGCAGCACGCCGGCATGGGTGGCTTTCCCATCGCCACCCAGGAAAGCGTGCTCAGCCTGATGTCGGGCGGCTACGACTCCGGCGTGTCGTCCTACCAGTTCATCAAGCGCGGCAGCCGGGTGCATTACTGCTTCTTCAACCTGGGCGGGCGCGAACACGAGGCCGGGGTGCGCGAGGTGGTGCACTTTTTGTGGAAGAAATACGGCGCGTCGCACCGGGTCAAGTTTATCTCCGTGCCCTTTGAGGGCGTGGTAACCGAGATCCTGGAAAAGATCGACAAGGGCCACATGGGCGTGGTGCTTAAGCGCATGATGATGCGCGCCGGTGCCGCCGTAGCCGAGCGTCTGGCCATCAACGCCCTGGTCACCGGTGAGTCCATGGGACAGGTATCGAGCCAGACCGTGACCAACCTCAACGTCATCGATCGGGTGACCGACACCCTGATCCTGCGCCCGCTGATCGCCACCGATAAGCAGGATATCATCGATCAGGCCAGGGCCATCGGCACCGCCGCCTATGCGGAAAAAATGCCGGAATACTGCGGTGTGATTTCCCAGAAGCCCACCATCAAGGCGGTGCTGAGCAAGGTGGAAGAAGAGGAAGCCAATTTTGACTTCGGCGTGCTCGACACCGCGGTGCAGGCGTCGTTTGTGGAAGACGTGCGCGATCTGGGCAAGGTATGGGAGGTGCCGGAAGTGGAATTCAGTGAACAGGCCAGCGAGGAAGAGGTGATCCTCGACATTCGTGCCCCCGAGGAAGAAGAGCTATCGCCGCTGGAAGTGGACGGCCACAAGGTGATGCACCTGCCGTTTTTCCGCCTGGCCCATCAGTTTGGCGAGCTGGATCAGAACAAGACCTATCTGCTGTATTGCGCCCGGGGTGTGATGAGCCGGCTGCAGGCCATTCACCTGAAAGAGCAGGGCTTTGACAATGTAAAGGTATACAAGCCCTGAATCGGTGAGGGGGGAGGAAAAACTCCTTCCCCCTCACTCCTCACGTTTTCCTTCTCACTGCTTACCCGCCCTGTTTTTTCACCTCGTTATACAACTGCCGGCACACCGGCACCGGTAAGTCTTCCGCATGTTTCAGCACATAACCCGTGATGTAGTCGATCTCGGTGGGGCGGCCGTGGGCCAGATCCTGGTGCATGGAGGAATAATTGGTGGCGGTCAGCCCAATCACGCTGTTAAGCCGGCGCAGAAACTGCGCCAGGGTCTCGGTTTCCCCCAGCCGGGTCAGCACCGCGTGTACCTCCTCGGCCAGCTGGTTGAGCACGTCGGCAAAGCGGGGCTCGTGCAGCTGGCCGTTGCGAATATGGTGGCAGGCGGTGAGGGGGTTGATCACGGCGTTGATGGCGAGCTTGCGATGCTGCAGCGAGACAATGTCTTCGCTCCACTCGGCATGCCCCAAAGCGTCGGCCAGGGGCTTGAGCAGGTGGGCAAACGCTCTGCCCTTGTCGTTGACCGGCCCCAGCCAGGTTTCGCCCTTGCCGGTGTGACGCACCTGCCAGGGGCCTTCCTTGAGGGCACCATGGCTGGTGACGCCCGCCAGCAGCGGGTTGTGGGGAAAGGCGCGGGCCACCGCCTCGGCCACGCCCATGCCGTTGTGCAGCAGTATGATGGGAGTGTCGGCAGGCAGGCCACGCAGGTTGTTCAGGGCGGGCAGCACCTGATAGGCCTTGGTCATGACCAGCAGGCACTCGATGCCGGTGGCCTGCTCGGCATGGCGGGGGTGAGTGCTTACCAGCCGGCGGCGCTCGTTAAGGGCGATAAATTCCAGTGCCGGATGAAAATGGCGCCGGTGCCGTTCACTCAGCAACAACGACACCGGCCGGTGTTTTGCCGTCAGCAGGGCGGCAAAGGTGCAGCCCAGGGCTCCGGCCCCCAATATGGTCCACTCGCGCATCACTCTCTCCCTGAACTTTGATATTATTGTCTGTTATTAATGCCATACGTTAGCCGTGAACCGCGGCCGTTGCCAGCGGTTTTAATGCCCATTCAAGGAGCTTTCATGCCCTCTTTTGATATTGTTTCCGAAGTGGAAATGAACGAAGTACGTAACGCCGTCGAAAACGCCAACCGCGAGCTGGCCACCCGCTATGATTTTCGTGGCGTGGAAGCCAGTTTTGAACTCAACGACAACAAGGTAAAGCTGGCCGCCGATGCCGAGCTGCAACTGCAGCAGATGCGGGACATGCTGCGGGGGGCCCTGATCAAGCGGGGCATAGACGTTCGCGTGCTGGATGCGGGCAGCATTGTACGTTCGGGCAAGCGCCATGTGCAGGAAATGAGCTTTCTTCAGGGCATTGACAGTGCCTTGGCGAAGAAGCTGGTCAAGAAGATCAAGGACAGCAAAATCAAGGTGCAGGCGTCCATTCAGGGCGAGCAGCTGCGGGTGACCGGCAAGAAGCGCGACGATCTGCAGCAGGTTATGGCCATGCTGCGCGCCGAAGAGCAGGAGCAGCCCCTGCAGTTCAACAACTTTAGGGATTAAAGCGGCAGGGTGCGAGGAGCAGCGGTAGGTTGCGAATGAGCGAAGCGAATTCCAACATGAAGGCGACTGCGGCATGTCGGAATTCGCTGAGGCTTATTCCAACCTACGGTGTTGAGCCGGCACCCGTCGGGCAACCACCGCAATCAGCACCAGCACCGGCAAACCCAGTGCGGCGGTGCCGGTAAAGAAGCCGGCGTAGCCGATGGCGTCCACCACCAGGCCCGAAAAGCCGGCTACGAACTTGGGCAGCAGCAGCATCACCGAGCTGAACAGGGCGTACTGGGTGGCGGAAAAGGCCACGTTGGTCAGGCTCGACAGATAGGTGATAAAGGCGGCGGTGGCAATGCCGGCGCTCAGGTTGTCGAGCGAAATGATCACCGTCAACAGGCGCACGTCCGGGCCCAGCTGGCTCATCAGTGCAAACAGCAGGTTGGTGCCGGCGGTGAGCAGGGCGCCCAGCATCAGAATGCGCAGGGTGCCAAAGCGGCTGACCAGTACACCGCCCACGGCGGCTCCGGCCAGGGTCATGATCACCCCATACACCTTGGTGACGGTGGCGATTTCGGTCTTGGAAAAGCCCATGTCCACGTAAAACGGATTGGCCATCACCCCCATCACCACGTCGGCAATGCGGTAGCTGGCGATCAACCCCAGGATCAACAGGGCGTGCCAGCCAAAGCGCCCGATAAAATCGGCAAAGGGGGCCACCACGGCACTTTTGCCAAAGGCCATCAGCCCCGCCAGCCAGCCGGGCCAGCCGGCGGTGACCAGCCGGGCGCGGTGCTCCTGCTGTGAGCGCTGCTGCGCGCCCAGATCCACGTCGGGTTCGTGCAGCAGCAAACAGGTGATCACCCCCACCAGCATGCAGCCGGCCATGGCCAGGTAGGCGGTTTGCCAGCCTGTCATGTTATAGCCGGTGTCGGACCCGGCCCAGGCGGCGATGGCCAGCGCCCCGGCGCCCGCCAGTATCATTGCCAGCCGGTAACCGGTCATGTAGGCGGCGGCCAGCGCCCCCTGCAGCCGTTCCGGGGCCGATTCGATGCGGTAGGCGTCGATGACGATGTCCTGGGTGGCGGATGCAAAGGCCACCGCCAGGGCGAACAGCGCCAGTTGGGCGAGATCCGTGGTGGGATCGGACAGGGCCATGCCCGTCAGCGCCGCCATGATGATGCCCTGGGAGAACAGCATCCAGCCGCGCCGCCGCCCCAGCCAGCGGGACAACAGCGGCAGCGGCAGCCTGTCCACCAGCGGCGACCACAGCCACTTCACCCCGTAGGCCAGCGCCACCCAGCTGAAAAAGCCGATGCTGGTGCGACTGACGCCGGCCTCCCGCAGCCAGAATGACAGGGTACCGAACACCAGCAGCAGCGGCAGACCGGAAGAAAACCCCAGCGCCAGCATGATCAGCACCCGCCGCTCGGTGTAGAGCGACAGGCTTTGCTGCCATTTCAGAACCCGGGCGAGAATGGCTTAGCTCCCGCTCAGGCGGCGAACCTGCTCAAGCACGATGGGCTCTTCCGGTACGTCCCGGGCGCGCAGTTGCAGGCTCATGCCGGTGGGCACGGCGGCCATACGCTGCAGCACCTCTTCCCCTTTGACCACGCGGCCAAATACGGTGTAGCCGGCGCGGCGGCCGCCATCCAGCGAGGGGTTGTCGCCGAGGTTGATATAGAACTGGCGGGTGGCACTGTGCGGGTCCTGAGTACGGGCCATGGCAATGGTGCCGGTGGTGTTCGACAGGCCGTTGCCCGACTCGTTCTGCACCGGATCATAGGTGGGCAGGCGATCAAAGTCGGCGTTAAAGCCGCCGCCCTGCACCACAAACCCCGGGATCAGCCGGTGAAACAGGGAGCCGGCATAGCTGCCGTCGTCCACATAACGCAGAAAGTTGGCCACGGTGTGGGGCGCAGCCTGTTCATTGAGCTCCACTTCCAGCGTGCCCATATTGGTGACCAGCTCCACGCGGGGGGCGGCCAGGGCGGCGGTGGCGGTGAACAGGCCTGCCAGCAGTATCAGTAGTTTTTTCATTTAGTTACCGTTGATAAAGCTCTGTACGTCACGATCGGCGAGAATATCCTGCACCATCAGGCTCAGCTGCTGGTTGAGGGCCTCGGTGACCGGGGCCAGCTCGGGGTGCAGGCGGCCGGGGAATTCCTGCTGGGCGCTGCGGCGATACTGCTTGACCACGCGGCGGCCGTCCCGCTCCAGCACCAGCTGTACCCGCACCTTCTGCACCACGTCATAACTGATGTGGCCGCGAATGACCCGGGACAGCACCTCCTGCAGCTCCAGGGTGGCACGGGTGTTGGCACCCTGCTCGATAAAGGCGCCCTGCGTGCTGAATCCCTGCGCCAGGGCCTGCTCCATCTGCAGCCGCAGGTTGTTGGCGGCACCCACCACCACCGGCGACTTGTCCTTCTGCTCAATCTGAATAATGAAATCGCTGGCCCGGTTGTCGGCGCTCGACAGCGCCAGGGTCTGGCCCCGGTACACGCCGCCGCCCACCTGGGCCGGTGCCGGGTTTACGTCCACCGCAATGGGGTAGTAGCTGGCGCAGGCGGTCAGTCCCAGGGCCAGCAGGGGAGCGGTCAACCATTTGATGCAGTTCATGAATATTTCCTTCAGGCGGTATGAATGGCTCTCAGAATAACGAATTTGCGGTTGGATGCCACTACCCGCTGATTGCCGAACAGCCGTTTGAGCTTCTGGTGGTAGTCCAGGTGGCGGTTGCCCACCAGCAACAGCTCGCCGCCCCGGCGCAGCACTCGGCGGGCGTCGGTCATCATCTGCCAGGCAATATGATCGGTAATGGCCTGCTGCTGGTGAAAGGGCGGGTTGCACAGCACCAGATCGGCGCTGTCGGGGCCCATGCCGTCGAGACAGTTATTGACCACAAAGCGGGCGCGCTCCATGGCCTCCGGCAAATTGCGTTCCACATTCAGGCGGGCACTTTCCACCGCCATATGCGATTCGTCCACAAAGGTCACCGTGGCTTGCGGGTTACGGGCCAGGGTCATCAACCCCAGCACGCCGTTGCCGCAACCCAGATCGATCACTCTGCCCGGCCGGTTGGCGGGCAGGTGCTCCAGCATAAAGCGGGCGCCAATATCCAGGCTGGCACGAGAGAACACGCCGGCGTGGTTATGAAGGGTGAAATGGGTGCCTTCCAGCGGCCAGGACAGCGGCGCGGGGGCGGCCATGGGAGCGATATTCATATCTCGCTCGGCAAAGATCAGCCGGGCCTTTTTCCAGGCCAGGCTGGTACGGGTGGGGCCAAGCATCTGCTCAAACAGTTTCAGGGTGGAAGTGTGCACGTCCTTGGCCTTGGCGCCGGCCACGATTTGAGTATTCGGCCCGGCCACCCGGCTGATGGCGGCGAGCTGGTACTCGAGCATGGCGTTGGTCTTGGGCAGCTTCATCAGCACCAGGCCGGGAGTTCCGGGCAACTCTTCCAGGCTGTTGAGCGCACGCCAGCCGGGCTCGATCCCGTTGTCGGCGGCGTTGGCGGCCAGGGCCAGCTCGGCAATGCGCGAGTCGGTCAGGGTATAAGGCCGGTGCGAATGCAAGCCCAGTGTGAGGGCGCCAAAGCCGTCGTTTAGAATCACCAAGGGCGCATGCCGGTCCCAGTCCAGGGTGGCCAGCTCGTTCATGATATATTCGTCGGCCGCCTCCCAGGCCTGCAGGCCGTGACGGGCCTGGCGCGGATAGCGGTGCAGCTCGAGCTCGCCGCCTTCGGGCAGGGGAAAGTGATGATTCATGGGATTCATGCCTGCTGATTGCAAAGGGCGGCATTTTACCAGTTTGAAGGGGAAAATCAGCATGCAGCTATGGCCCGAGCCCGAGTGGCTCACGCTCAACCAGGGGCGCCTGTTGTGGTGGCCCGACGCCTTTGCCGCCGAGGCGGATGCCTGGCTGGCGAAGTTAAGTCGGGACATTCCTTGGCAACAGCACCGGCTGACGATGTTTGGCCGGGAAGTGCACGAGCCCAGATTGTCGTGCTGGATGGGGGACTGGCCTTACCGCTACTCCGGCCGGGAGCGCCGGCCCGAGCCCTGGCACCCGCTGGTGCAAGACATTGCCCGGCGGCTTGAGGTTATCTGCGCTCAGCCCTTTGACGGCGTGCTGATCAATCTTTACCGCGACGGTTACGACAGCATGGGCTGGCATGCCGACGATGAGCCCGAACTCGGGCGCAACCCCATGATTGCTTCGGTCAGCCTGGGCGAACGCCGGCGTTTCATGCTGCGCCATGATGGCGGCGAGCGGCGCGAGCTATGGCTGGAGCACGGCAGCCTGCTGGTGATGGCGGGAGAAATGCAGCATCATTGGCGCCACGCCCTGCCCAGAATGACCCGGGCCGGGGGCCAACGAATCAACCTGACTTTTCGCAGGCTGGCCACACCGGAGTGAAAGCGGGTGAAGGTTGTGCCTGTCATCTGTCCTGATATTTACGAGGAGAACGCCATGTCGATGCAAAGCACCATAGAGCACAAGGTCAAGGAGGCACTGACGCCCGAGCACCTGGAGGTGATTAACGAAAGTTACATGCACAGCGTTGCGCCGGGCTCGGAAACCCATTTCAAGCTGGTGGTGGTGAGCCAGGCTTTTGAAGGCCAGCGCCTGCTGGCCCGTCACCGCACCCTCAACGGCCTGCTGGCCGACGAGCTGGCCGGCGGCGTGCATGCCCTGGCGCTGCACACCCTGACCCCGGCCGAATGGCGGGAGCGGGGAGCGGTGCCTGCCAGCCCCAACTGCATGGGCAAGGGCGGCGCGTCGGCCTGAGCCGGCTGTTATTCACGGTTAGCAAATTTGTTATAAGGCGGGTTTCGTTGAAAAGCGCTTCCATTTTGGCGCCGCTTGCGACCAAAGCATGATTCTTCCTTCAAAATCATGGCCTTATTTTTGCTTGGCGAAATATCAGGCAAGCCAATTTTGCTGGCGGTGACGGTAATTTTTAGTGATTGCCGTGGCAGCCGCAACGGTAAAAGTGCTAGAATTACGCGCCTTTTAAATCGGGCTGGATGTTACCGGAGTGTAGTCGTGCTGTTGTCAGGGCGATGCGAACATGCCGGTAGCGACTCATCAGCATGTTGTCATGCTCAGCATGGCAAGTACCTGTCTTCCCCTAACAAGTAGTGCAAGTGAGTATGATTACAATTAAAAAAGGACTGGACCTCCCAATTGCCGGGGCACCAGAGCAAGTAATCTACGATGGTCCTGCCATCAAGCGCGTTGCTACGCTGGGCGAGGAGTATGTGGGTATGCGCCCTACCATGCACGTCAAGGTAGAGGATCGCGTCAAGAAAGGTCAGGTTATCTTCGAAGACAAGAAGAATCCTGGCGTCAAGTTCACAGCTCCCGCCGCCGGTACAGTGGTTGAAATTAACCGTGGCGCCAAACGTGTGCTGCAATCCGTTGTTATTGCCGTTGATGACAGCGAAGAGCAGATTACTTTCAAAAGCTACGGCTCTGCCGAACTGGCCAAACTGGAACGTGAAACCGTGCAGGAGCAGCTGGTTGAATCCGGCATGTGGACCGCCCTGCGCACCCGCCCCTACAGCAAGGTGCCGGCGCTGGGTTCCACTCCGCGCTCCATCTTCGTTACCGCCATGGACACCAACCCGCTTTGCGCCAATGCCGAGCTGGTGATTAAGGAAAACGCCCAGGCGTTTACCGACGGCCTGCAGGTGCTGAGCCGCCTGACCGACGGCCAGGTGCACGTGTGCAAGGGCGAAGGCAGCCTGCCTCAGGCTACCGCCGGTAACGTCAAGGAACATGTGTTCGGTGGCGTACATCCGGCCGGTCTGCCCGGCACCCACATTCACTTCATCGACCCGGTCGTGCCTGGCAAGGTGGTCTGGTACATCAACTACCAGGACGTTATCGCCTTCGGCAAGCTGTTCACCACCGGTGAAATCTGCACCGATCGCGTGGTGGCCCTGGGCGGACCCGTGGTCAACAAGCCGCGTCTGCTGCGCACCCGCCTCGGCGCCTCTCTGGATGAGCTGACCGCAGGCGAGCTGCAGGACGGTGAAAACCGTGTGATTTCCGGTTCGGTACTGTCCGGCAATACCGCCAATGGTCCTCACGCCTACCTGGGTCGCTACCACCTGCAGGTCTCCGTGCTGAAGGAAGGCCGCGAGAAGGAATTCATGGGCTGGCTGGCCCCGGGTTCCAACAAGTTTTCGGTCACCCGTGCCTACCTGGGCCACCTGGCCAAGGGCAAGCTGTTTGACCTGACCACCACCACCAACGGCTCTGCCCGTGCCATGGTGCCAATCGGTAACTACGAGCGCATCATGCCGCTGGACATTCTGCCGACCCTGCTGCTGCGTGATCTGCTGTCCGGCGACACCGACAGCGCCCAGAGCCTGGGCTGCCTGGAGCTGGATGAAGAAGATCTGGCGCTGTGCACCTATGTGTGCCCGGGCAAGTACGATTACGGCCAGGTGCTGCGTCAGTGTCTGACCAAGATTGAGCTAGAGGGCTAAGAGAAATGAGTTTGAAGCACACTCTGGAAAAAATGGAACACCATTTCGAACCGGGTGGTAAATACGAGAAGTTTTACGCCCTGTACGAAGCGGTGGCCACCGTGCTCTATACCCCGGGCATGGTTACTCGTCGCTCCTCCCATGTGCGCGATAGCATCGACCTGAAGCGCATCATGATCATGGTGTGGATGGCGACCTTCCCCGCCATGTTCTTCGGCATGTACAACACCGGTGGCCAGGCCATTGCGGCCCTCACCAACATGTACAGCCCGGCCGATCTGGCCGGTGTGATCGATGGTAACTGGCGTTACGGTCTGGCCGAGAGCCTGGGGGCAACCCTGGGTGACGGGGCCGGCTGGGGCAGCAAGCTGCTGCTGGGTGCCACCTACTTCCTGCCCATCTACCTGACCGTGTTCCTCGTCGGTGGTTTCTGGGAAGTACTGTTCGCCTCCGTGCGCAAGCACGAAGTGAACGAAGGCTTCTTCGTGACGTCCGTACTGTTCGCCTTGATCGTGCCCGCCACCCTGCCGCTGTGGCAGGCGGCCCTGGGCATTACCTTCGGTGTGGTCATGGCCAAGGAAATCTTTGGCGGTACCGGCAAGAACTTCCTCAACCCGGCGCTGGCGGGTCGTGCGTTCCTGTTCTTTGCCTACCCGGCCGAGATCTCCGGTGACACCGTGTGGACCGCCGTTGACGGCTTCTCCGGCGCCACCGCCCTGGGCCAGTGGGCCGCCGGCGGCCAGGCTGCCCTGATGGATGCCAACACCGGCGCCGTCATCAGCTGGATGGATGCCTTTATCGGTAACATTCAGGGTTCCATCGGTGAAGTGTCTACCCTGGCCATCCTGCTCGGCGGCCTGTTCATCGTCTACCTGGGTATTGCCTCCTGGCGTATCGTGGGCGGCGTCATGGTCGGCATGGTGGCTACCGCGACCCTGTTCAACCTGATCGGTTCCGACACCAACGCCATGTTCTCCATGCCCTGGCACTGGCACCTGGTGCTGGGTGGTTTCGCCTTCGGCATGATGTTCATGGCCACCGACCCGGTATCCGCGTCCTTTACCAACAAGGGCAAGTGGTGGTACGGCGCCCTGATCGGCGTCATGGTGGTGCTGATCCGCGTGGTCAACCCGGCCTTCCCCGAGGGCATGATGCTGGCCATTCTGTTCGCCAACCTGTTCGCTCCCCTGTTCGACCACTTTGTGGTTCAGGCAAACATCAAACGGAGGCTGGCCCGTGGCTAAGAAAGAAACTATCGGCAGAACCTTTGCCGTTGTCGGCAGCCTCTGCCTGGTCTGCTCCATCATCGTATCCGGCGCCGCCGTGATGCTGAAGCCGACCCAACAGCGCAACCAGGCGCTGGACGTTCAGACCAACATCGTCGACGTGGCTGGCCTGGGCCGTGACAATGTGGCGGAAACCTATGACCGCTTCATTGACGCCCGCCTGCTGGATCTGACCACAGGTGAGCTGACCGACCAGTCTGCCGCCGGTTACAACCAGCGCAATGCCGCCAAGGATCCGGCCACCAGCATCGCGCTGAGTGGAGAAGAGGATCCGGCCGGCATTCGCCGTCGCGCCAACCTGGCCCCGGTATACCTGGCCAAGGATGAAAACGGCGAGCTGGACAGCATCATTCTGCCGGTACACGGTCAGGGCCTGTGGTCCACCATGTACGCCTTTGTGGCGGTAGCCCCCGATGGCAACACCATCAAGGGCATCACCTACTACGAGCAGGGTGAAACTCCCGGACTCGGCGGTGAGGTGGAAAACCCCAGCTGGCGTGCCCAGTTCGTCGGCAAGAAACTGTACGACGAAAACGGCGAGCCGGCGCTGAAAGTGGTCAAGGGCGGTGCCCCCGCCGGTGCCCCTTCCAGCGTTGACGGTCTGTCCGGTGCTACCCTGACCTCCGACGGTGTGCAAAAAACCTTTGAATTCTGGCTGGGTGAGAAAGGCTTTGGTCCTTTCCTGGCCAAGGTTCGTGAAGGAGAACTGAACAATGGCTGATAAAGCTGAAATGAAAAAGGTTCTGTTCGGTCCCATCATCGGCAACAACCCCATCGCCCTTCAGGTGCTGGGTATCTGTTCTGCCCTGGCGGTGACTTCGCAGATGCAGACGGCATTCGTAATGTCGCTGGCGGTAATTGCGGTAACGGCGTTCTCCAACCTGTTTATCTCGCTTATTCGCAACCAGATCCCCAACTCGGTACGGATTATTGCCCAGATGGCGATCATCGCCTCCCTGGTAATCGTGGTGGACCAGATCCTGAAAGCCTACGCCTATGACATCTCCAAGCAGCTGTCGGTGTTCGTTGGCCTGATCATCACCAACTGTATCGTCATGGGTCGCGCCGAAGCCTACGCCATGAAGAGCCCGCCCATGATGTCCTTCCTGGACGGCATCGGTAACGGCCTGGGCTACGGCCTGATCCTGCTGGTGGTGGCCACCATTCGTGAGCTGTTCGGCTCCGGCACCTGGTTTGGCATTGAAATCCTGCCGCTGATCAAGAACGGTGGCTGGTATCAGGCCAACGGCCTGCTGCTGCTGCCGCCGAGTGCCTTCTTTATCATCGGGGGCTTTATCTGGGTACTGCGTACCTTCCGTCCCGAGCAGGTGGAGGCCAAGGAGTAAAAGATGGAACATTATCTGAGTCTGTTTGTTCGTGCGGTGTTCATCGAGAACCTGGCACTGGCCTTCTTCCTGGGCATGTGTACCTTCCTGGCGGTGTCCAAGAAGGTAAAGACCTCCTTTGGTCTGGGTGTGGCCGTTATCGTGGTACTGACCATTGCGGTACCGGTGAACAACCTCATCTATAACTTCATCCTGAAAGACGGCGCCATGGTCGAAGGCGTGGATCTGAGCTTCCTGAACTTCATTACCTTTATCGGGGTAATTGCGGCGCTGGTGCAGATCCTGGAAATGACCCTGGACAAGTTCTTCCCGGCGCTTTACAACGCCCTGGGTATCTTCCTGCCGCTGATCACCGTGAACTGCGCCATCTTTGGTGGTGTGTCCTTCATGGTGCAGCGGGACTACAACTTCGGCGAGTCCATCGTCTACGGTTTTGGTTCCGGTGTAGGCTGGATGCTGGCTATCGTGCTGCTGGCCGGTTTGCGTGAGAAGATGAAGTATGCGGATGTGCCCAATGGCCTGCGTGGCCTGGGTATCACCTTTATTTCCGCCGGCCTGATGGCCCTCGGCTTCATGTCTTTCTCTGGCATTTCTCTGTAAACCCAGTGACGGAAAAGGAATAAACGATGGAAATCATTCTAGGCGTGGTCATGTTCACCGTGATCGTGCTGGCCCTGGTAAGCGTCATTCTGTTTGCCAAGTCCAAGCTCGTCGCGGAAGGGGATGTGACTATCAGCATCAACGACGATCCCGAAAAGGCGATTACCTCAGGTGCCGGTGTCAAACTGCTGGGTGCCCTGGCCGCTAACGGTATCTTCGTATCTTCTGCCTGTGGTGGCGGTGGCTCCTGTGGCCAGTGTCGTGTGCGGGTACTGGACGGTGGCGGCGAGATCCTGCCCACCGAACTGGATCACATCTCCAAGCGCGAAGCCCGCGAAGGCGAGCGCCTGTCCTGTCAGGTGAACGTCAAGCAGGACATGAAGATCGAACTGCCGGAAGAAGTGTTCGGTATCAAGAAGTGGGATTGTGAAGTTATCTCCAACGATAACAAGGCCACCTTCATCAAGGAACTCAAGCTGAAGATCCCCAACGGCGAAAGCGTGCCTTTCCGTGCCGGTGGTTACATTCAGATTGAGGCGCCGCCTCACCACGTCAAGTACAAAGACTTCGATGTGCCCGAGGAATACCGCGAAGACTGGGACAAGTTCAAGATCTTCGATCTGGAGTCCAAGGTAGACGAAGAAGTGATTCGTGCCTACTCCATGGCCAACTACCCGGAAGAAGAAGGCATCATCATGCTGAACGTGCGGATCGCGACTCCGCCGCCCAGCAACTGGACCGCTCCTCCCGGCAAGATGTCTTCCTACATCTGGTCTCTGAAGGCCGGCGACAAGGCCACCATTTCCGGTCCCTTTGGTGAGTTCTTCGCCAAGGAAACCGACGCCGAAATGGTATTTGTTGGCGGTGGTGCCGGTATGGCACCGATGCGTTCGCACATCTTCGACCAGCTCAAGCGCCTGAACTCCAAGCGCAAGATCAGCTTCTGGTACGGTGCCCGCTCCAAGCGCGAGATGTTCTATGTGGAAGACTTTGACGGCCTGCAGGAGCAGTTCGACAACTTCCAGTGGCATGTAGCACTAAGCGATCCCCAGCCCGATGACAACTGGGACGGCTACACCGGCTTCATTCACAACGTACTGTTCGAAAACTACCTGCGCGATCACGAAGCGCCGGAAGACTGCGAATACTACATGTGTGGACCGCCCGTGATGAACGCCGCCGTTATCAACATGCTCAAGAACCTGGGCGTTGAGGACGAGAACATCCTGCTGGATGACTTTGGTGGTTAATCACTGATGCTGACTCGCGTAATCAACTGGCTGGCCCCATTGGGGCTGGCCTTTTTATTGGCGGCCTGCCAGCCGGCGAACGACGCCGCCCCGCAGTTGCACCTGACCGGCAACACCATGGGCACCTACTACTCGATCAAGGTAGTGGGCGCCGAGGATGACCGGGCAACGGCGCTGCAGGCGGAGATCGACCGCCGGCTGGAGCTGGTCAACGATCAGATGTCGACCTACCGAAAAGCTTCCGAGCTGAGCCGGTTTAATCAACATCGAAGCGACACGCCCTTTGCGGTGTCGAGTGATACCGCAAAGGTGGTGACCGCGGCGCTGCAACTGGGTCGGCTGACCGACGACGCCCTGGACGTGACCGTGGGTCCGCTGGTTAACCTGTGGGGCTTTGGTCCCGATGCCAGGCCCACGCAAATTCCCAGTGATGTGCAACTGGCCGAGGTCAGGGCACGAACCGGCCTCGACCACCTGAGTGTGCTGACCGCCGCCGACGGCGACTACCTGCAAAAGTCATTGCCTGAGCTGTATGTGGATTTATCGTCCATCGCCAAGGGCTTTGGCGTGGATGTGGTGTCGGAATACCTCTCCGAGCAGGGGCTGAACCACCATTTGGTGGAAATCGGCGGTGAGGTGAGAACCAGCGGCCTGAACGCCCATGGTCAGGACTGGCGCATTGCGGTGGAAAAACCCGGCCAGGGTGAGGGCATGGTGCAGCAGGTAGTGGCCCTGGCCAACACCAGCGTGGCCACCTCGGGGGATTATCGCAACTACTATGAGCTGGACGGCAAGCGCTTGTCTCACACCATGGATCCGACCACAGGCAAGCCGATCACCCACCGGCTGGCGTCGGTGACAGTGATCCATCCATCCTGTATGATGGCGGACGGTCTGGCCACGGCGCTGACGGTGATGGGAACAGACAGGGCGCTGTCCTTTGCCGAGGAGCAGGGACTGGCGGTTTATCTGCTTACCAAAACGGACGACGGTTTCAGGGTGGATATGTCCAGCGCCTTTAAGAAGTATCTAAGAGGTTGATATGCTGTATTTTCTGGTTACCTTCGGAGTCTTTGCCCTGGTGATTGCCGCCATGGCCATCGGCTATATCATTCAGCGCAAGACCATCTCCGGCTCCTGTGGCGGCCTGGGCGGTATCGGCGTGGAGAAGGCCTGCGATTGCCCGGATCCGTGTGATAACCGCAAGAAGAAAATGGCCAAGGAAGAAGCCCGCCGCAAAATGCTGGAAGAAAACCGCATTATCTGATCTTTACGGCGCTGGCGGCCAGAATGTCGCCGGCGCCGACTTTCCCCCTGATTTTCCCCTTCAGTACGCCCAATTGGCGCTTTTCGCCGCACCGAGCTCAGGTTAGTATTTAACTACTGTCTGTTTATCCAGTTCGTCAATGCGTAAAATCATTCATGTGGACATGGACTGTTTCTTTGCCGCGGTGGAGATGCGTGCGCATCCCGAATGGCGGGACATTCCCCTGGCCATCGGTGGCAGTGCCAGCCGGCGCGGGGTGATTGCCACCTGCAACTATCCGGCCCGGGCCTATGGCGTGCGCTCGGCCATGCCCAGCCATCAGGCACTGCGGTTGTGCCCCGATCTGTTGCTGATCTCCGGCAACATGGCCGAATACAAGCAGGTTTCGCAGCAGATCCGCGCCATCTTTTGGCGCTACACCGAGCTGGTGGAGCCCCTTTCCCTCGATGAAGCCTATCTGGATGTCACCGGCAGCCCACAGTTTAACGGCAGCGCCACCCTGATAGCGGAAGACATTCGCCGGGCCATTCGTGACGAATTGCAGCTCACCGCCTCGGCGGGGGTGGCGCCGAACAAGTTTCTGGCCAAAATCGCCTCTGAAGAAAACAAGCCCGATGGTCTGTTTGTACTGCCGCCGGCGGCGGTGGCGAATTACGTCAGCAGTCTGGCCCTCGGCAAGATTCCCGGTGTGGGCCGAAAAACGGCGGAAAAGCTCGCGGCCATGGGGCTGGAGACCTGCGCTCAGGCGGTGGCCGCGGGCGAAGAGACCCTGACGCGCCGTTTTGGCAAGTTTGGCCGGCTGCTGTGGCAGCGGGCACAGGGAATCGACGAACGGCCGGTGCAGGTGGACCGAATACGCAAGTCGGTGGGGGTGGAAACCACCCTGGCCGCCGACATTTATGCCGCCGAGGAAGGCCGGGAAGTATTGACCCGGCTCTGGCCCGAGCTGCGGCGCCGGCTGGGTGAGCGGGCCATTTGCGGCCTGTGCATCAAGCTCAAGTTCGAGGATTTCGAACAGACCACGCTGTCCCGGCGCACCACGGTGCCCGAGCTGGACTCGGCGCTGAAGTTGTGCGAGCAGGCCTGGGGGCGGGCCGAGGGCCGCGGCGTGCGGCTGGTGGGAGTCAGTGTCGAGCTGGCCGGGGAAGATAGCGGCGCTCAGTTGGGCTTTGACTGGGATTAAAAGTCCCGAGTTACTTCAGATGATCCTCTTCCACAAACCAGCCCTGATTGTTTTGGGGCGTGGTGGTTGCGGGCGGGGACGGCGGCGCCACCACGGTGGCCGGACCGGATACCGTGGTGCTGGCCGTGGAGCCGTGACCGGGCTCCAGCGCCGGCAGATCGCGGCCGTCGTTGGGGTGGGCACTGGCCTGTTGAGCCGGTGCAGCACTGTGATCCTGCTGAATGCCGGGGGCCAGCTTGCGGGTTTCGTCGAGCAGCTCGCGACCGAAGTCGAGCGCCCGGCTGAGAATGTTGTCGGCCAGGACCGGGGTGGTGACCAGTGCCAGCATCAGTAACAGGGCCTTGGATTTCATGTCGCCTCCGAAAGCAATCAATCGTGTCGAATAATACGCCAAAACCGAGGCCGTGAACACGGCCCCGACAGCCCGGGTTGACGTCAGTTGTCGCGGTCGGGAATCTGTGCCAGTACTTGCACCAGCAATTGCCAGAAGCGGGACACGGCGTCAATGCTGACCCGCTCGTCGGGCGAGTGGGCGCCCTGAATGGTGGGGCCGAAAGACACCATGTCCCAGTGAGGGTAGGCGCTCTTGAACAGGCCGCATTCCAGTCCGGCATGGATCACCTTGACCGCCGGCAGGGCACCGAACACCTTCTCGTGGGTGTCGAGCACCAGCTTCATGATGGGAGAGTCGGGATTGGGCTGCCAGCCCGGGTAGGCACCGTCGAAACGCACTTCGGCCCCGGCCAGTTCAAAGACCGCCGCCGTCATGGTCGCCACCCTGTCCCGGCCGGCATTGTCGAGGGAGCGGATCAGGCACTGTACATGCACATGATCCTCGCGAGTGGCAATCACCCCCAGGTTGGTGGAGGCCTGGGGCACCTCCGCCATGGTACGGCTCATGGCCATCACTCCATGGGGGCAGGCCAGCAGGGCCCGCACCAGCTTTTGCTGCATGGCTTCGGTCATCACTCTGGCGGGGGGCTCGGCATCATTCAGCTCAAGACGAATAAAATCATCCACCCCGGCAAACTCGGCGGCATATTGCTGCTGGTAGCGGGCCAGCAGGGCCTGCAGCGCTGCCTGCTCGGCCTCGGGCACCAGCAGCAGGGCCGTGGCTTCCCGGGCGATGGCGTTGCGCAGGGTGCCGCCCTCAAGGGTCGACAGCCGGGCGCGGCACTCCTGAGTAAAGGCGTGCAGCAGTTCCGCCAACAGTTTGGTGGCACTGGCACGGCCCTGGTGAATATTGATGCCGGAATGACCGCCGCGCAGCCCGGTGATGGACAGGCGAACGGCGCGATAGCCGGCGGGCACCGGTTCGGCCTGATAGGGCAGGGTGATGTTGGCGTCCACGCCCCCGGCACAGCCCATATAGACATCGCCGTCCTGCTCGGAGTCGGTGTTGAGCAGAATTTCCCCTTCGAGCCAGCCGGGTTGCAGGCCAAAGGCGCCGGTCATGCCGCTTTCCTCGTCGACCGTGAGCAGTACTTCCAGCGGGCCATGGGCCAGGTGAGGGTCGGCCAGCACCGCCAGGCAGGCGGCCATGCCAATGCCGTTATCGGCCCCCAGGGTGGTGCCGGTGGCATACACCCAGTCGCCGTCGATGCGCGGGCGAATGGGATCCCGAGTAAAGTCGTGGTCGGTATCGGCATTGGCCTGGGGCACCATGTCGAGGTGGGCCTGCAGCACCACGCCCTTGCGGTTCTCCATGCCGGGGCTGGCGGGTTTTTTGATGATCAGGTTGCCGGTGTCGTCCCGACGCACCGCCAGGCCCTGAGCCTGAGCCCAGTCGATGATCCAGCGGCCAAGTGCGGCTTCGTGGCCGGACGGGTGGGGAATGCTGCAGATGGTGTCGAAAAAGCCCCACAGTGAGGAAGGGGACAGGGAACGAATGGCAGTCATGTCGTCTCCGGTAACGGTGTCGGTCGGTATGATGGCGCCAGCTTACCCTGTCCCGACGATGGGAATCCATCTTCTTCCGTTCGGCTGAGCTACCCGGGTCGAGGCCGGAAGCAGGGGGTTACTCTGTCCACTTTCGTATTAAGGAGGTGGCGCTTTGCGCTACGCTTTTAGCGGCAGGGTTGCCAAGGAAAAAGTGATTACAACGGCCATGAAAAAGCTGTTTAGCTGGTCAAGAATGGGCGTGATCTCTATAATGCGCCCATTGTTTGCCCTAGGTTCCGTTATGGCGGGGCTGGGGTGGCCGTTCTGTTTTAAAGCCAACACCCAAAGGTTCTTTCTATGTCCAACAAATTCGTCGTCACCTGGGACTTATTTCAGCGCGAAGCCCGCAAACTGGCCGCCCGTCAGCTGCCAGCCAGCCAGTGGAAAGGCATTATTGCCGTCAGCCGCGGCGGCCTGGTCCCGGCTGCCATCCTGGCTCGCGAGCTGGGTATTCGCCACGTGGATACCCTGTGCATCTCCAGCTACGATCACAATCAGCAGCGGGACGATCTGCAGGTGCTGAAGCAGGTGAATGGTGATGGCGAAGGCTTTCTGATCGTCGACGATCTGGTGGACACCGGCAACACCGCCCGCGTGATCCGCGAACTCTACCCCAAGGCCAAGTTCATCACCGTCTTTGCCAAACCCAAGGGTGAGCCGCTGGTAGACGACTTTGAAGTACATGTGGGCCAGGACACCTGGATTGAACAGCCCTGGGACATGAGCGTGACCTTTGTGCCGCCCCTGTGCGAGCAGGACCCGGCGTGATAAAAAGGCTCTTCGGAGCCTTTTTTACTTTTTGATGCCGGAGACGCCATGACCGAACGACAGGGCAATCTCAGCGAGCAGCTTTTTTCCAGCGTACAGCACGCCCCCGAAACGTCCACCATCGCCTTTCGCGGCCGGCGCGATGCCGGCCTGCAGGAGCCGGCCCCCTTTGTCGACGGGGCCGATCTGCCCGGCTTCTATCGCCTGCAAAAACGCGCCTTCTGGCACTGGCTTGGGCATGACAGCATCGAGATTGAAGCCACCCTGGCGCGCATGGCGGCGGCCGAGGGCCCACGGTCGGTGGCGGGCTGGCTCGACACCCTGGCCGAGTACAAGCCCGGCAACTGGGTATACGAATGGAGCCGGCTGGGCGCCGAGGCCCATCAGGCTGCGCAAGCCGCCAGTGACCAGACCGAGGCCAGGGCGCAGTTTCTGGCGGCGGCGCGTTATTTTTCCCTGGCCAGTTACCCCCACCTGAGGGGGGACCGGTTGGCGCTGCAGGCCCAGCTGCTGGCCAACCAGGCCTATCGGGAAGCGGGGCGGCGGTTGCCGGTGCCGCTCAAGGAGCTGCGTATTCCCTTTAACGGCAAGGAGGTGCAGGGCTATCTGCACCTGCCCGCCAGCGACCGGCCGTTGCCGCTGGTGATCGTCAGCGGCAGCCTCGACAGCCTGCAACTCGACTTCTGGCGTTTTTACGAGCGCTACCTGGCGCCCGCGGGCATGGCCATGCTCACCGTCGACATGCCCGGCGTGGGCTATTCCTCCCACTGGCCGCTGGTGCAGGACAGCAGCCGCCTGCACCAGGCGGTGCTGCATCATGTGCCAAACATTCCCTGGGTGGACGAGCGCCGGGTGGCCATGCTGGGAGTGCGCATGGGCGGTAATGTGGCGGCCAGGCTGGCCTGCCTGGAGCCGTTCCGGCTGCGGGCCGTGGTGTGCATCGCCGGCGCCGGCAACTTGTTCTTTACCGAACGCGAGCGCTTTATGCGCACCCCGGCCATGCTGCGGGACACCATCGCCAATCGCCTGGGCATGCACAGCAACGACTGGGAGCAAATATACCGGCACTGTCGAGGACTGTCCCTCAAGACCCAGGGGCTGATGGGCCGCAACACCCCGGTGCCGCTGCTGAGCATTGGTCACCGTCATGACTTTATCTGCCCCGAGCCGGAGATTCAGGCCCTGGCCGGCACCAGCTATGGCGGACGAGCGTTGGTGCTCGACAAGCTGCCGTTATTGCAGGTTTATGAAACGGCGCTGATAGAGTCCCGAGACTGGCTGCTTCGCCACCTTTGACCCAAAGCCGGTTGTTTTTTGCGCAGCGGGGGCGGCCATCCTTTACCCCCGGCTGAAAAAGCGTTACATATAGGCCAGTTACCAGGGAGGTGGTTATGAGTACTGAAGCAGTGAGTCATCAGAAGCTGTTGCGTCTGTTTGCGGCCATCGGCCCCTATCTGCGCAGCGAGCAGTCCGAAGAGCAAGCCTACTTTTTTGATTGCCTGGCGGTGTGCGCCAGCGCCAAGGTAGAGCCGGAGAAGCGGGAGTTCTGGGGCTGGTGGCTGGTGCTGGCACCCCAGGACGAGCAGCGTTTCGAGTTTCACTACCGGCTGGGCTATTACGATGCCGAGGGCAACTGGCAGGAGCGGGACATTCCCCGCAAGCATGAAGAGGAAGTGGCGCGCACCCTGCGTGATTTCTACGACAAGCTGGCCGCCTGCCTTGATGAGCTTTCCCTCAGTGCCACATCATCTCCCGAACTGGGCGACAAGCATTTGCTGAGCCCCGCCTGATGATCTGCGGCCAGGCTGGCCGCAGGAAATTTCTGTCCATACTGATATTGCCGGCGCCATGCCGGCATTGCTGTGTTGTAAAGGAGCCGCAGGGCGTTCCATGAAAGGCAAAACCATTGTTGTAAAACTGGGTACCAGTGTGCTCACCGGCGGCACCCGCCATCTCGACAAGGCACACATGGTGGAGCTGGTACGCCAGTGCGCCAGCCTGCACCGGGCCGGACACCGCATTATTGTGGTGACCTCGGCGGCCATTGCCGCCGGGCGTGAACACCTGGGCTTTCCCGAGCTGGCCGGCACCATGGCCAACAAGCAGATGCTGGCGGCGGTGGGCCAGACCCAGCTGATCCAGACCTGGCAGTCGCTGTTCAATATCTACGGCCTGCATGTGGGCCAGCTGTTGCTGACCCGGGCCGATCTGGAAGACAGAGAGCGTTACCTCAACGCCCGCGACAGCCTGCGCGCCCTGCTGGATCACCGCATTATTCCGGTGATCAATGAAAACGACGCCGTTGCCACCAACGAGATCAAGGTGGGCGACAACGACAACCTGTCGGCCCGGGCCGCCATTCTGGCCGAGGCCGATCTGCTGATCCTGCTGACCGATCAGCGCGGCCTGTTTACCGCCGATCCGCGCAACAATCCCGATGCTCAGTTGATCGAGGAAGTGCAGACCATAGACGACACCCTGCGCAAACTGGCCGGCGGCAGCGTCAGCGGCCTGGGTACCGGCGGCATGGCCACCAAGCTGCAGGCCGCCGACGTGGCCCGCCGGGCCGGAGTGGACGTGGTGATCGCCACCGGCCAGATTCCGGAAGTGGTGGGCCGGCTGGCCGCCGGCGAACGGGTCGGCACCCGTTTTCCGGCCCTGGCCACGCCGCTGGAAAGCCGCAAGCGCTGGATCCTGGCCGGGCCGCCTCCCCACGGCGAAATTCATGTGGACGACGGCGCGGTAAGGGCGGTGATGGACAAGGGTTCCAGCCTGCTGCCCAAGGGCATAGTGCGGGTGGAAGGACGCTTTCGCCGGGGCGAGGCGGTGCGCATCGTTAACCCGGACGGCCGAGAGCTGGCCCGGGGCATTTGCCGCTACGACGCTCAGGATCTGGAGCGCATTAAAGGACAACATTCAGATCAGATCGAAACCCTGCTGGGCTATGGCTACGGCAGCGTTGCCATTCACCGGGACGATCTGGTGCTTCTGTAGGAGATAACATGGATTTGCAACACATGGGCCAAGCGGCCCGCGATGCTTCTTATGTGCTGGCCGAAGCCAGCACTCACACCAAGAACGCCGCCCTGGTGGCCATGGCCGATGCTCTTGAAAAGCATGCCGAGGCCATTCTGGCCGCCAATGCGCTGGATCTCGAGGCCGCCCGTGCCAACGGCATTGGTGAGGCCATGCTGGATCGGCTGATGCTCAACCCCGCACGACTGACCGCCATTGCCGACGACGTGCGCAATGTGGTGCGGCTGCCGGATCCGGTGGGCGCCGAGCTGGAGTCCCGCGTGCTGGAAAACGGCATGCGGCTGTCTCGCCGCCGGGTGCCGCTGGGCGTGGTGGGTGTGATCTACGAGGCCCGCCCCAACGTCACCATCGACATTGCCGCCCTGTGTCTGAAAACCGGCAACGCCAGCATTCTGCGCGGCGGCCGGGAAACCTTTCATACCAACCAGGAGCTGGTGAAGGTGATTCGCCACGCCCTGGCCGCCTGCGAACTGCCCGAGGCCTGTGTGCAGTACATCGGCGAGCCGGGCCGGGAGTGGGTGAGCGGCCTGCTCAAGCTGGATCGGTATGTCGACATGATCATTCCCCGGGGCGGCCCGGGCCTGCATCAGCTGTGCAAAGAGCAGGCGACCATTCCGGTTATCATTGGTGGCTTTGGCATCAGCCACACCTTTGTGGACGACAGCGCCGATCTGGTTCGCGCCATTGAGGTGATCGACAACGCCAAGACCCACAGGCCCAGTGCCTGCAATGCCCTCGACACCTTGCTGGTGCACGAGGCCGTGGCCGCCGCCCTGTTGCCTGCCCTGAGTGCGCGTATGGCGGAAAAAGGCGTGACCCTGGTGGCCGAGCCGGCGGCACTGGCGTTGCTGCAGGACGGTCCGGCCACGGTACGGGCCGCCGAAGCGGGTGACTTTGACACCGAATGGCTGGGGCTGACCCTGGGGGTGAAGCTGGTGGCTGATGTGGATGCGGCACTGGCGCACCTGCGCAGTTACAATGCCAGCCATTCCGACGCGATTTTGACCAATAACCTGGTCAGTGCCGAACGCTTTATCAACGGTGCGCCCTCGGCGGCGGTGTATGTTAATGCTTCAACCCGCTTTACCGATGGCGCCCAGTTTGGTCTGGGGGCCGAGGTGGCGGTATCTACCCAGAAACTGCACGCCCGAGGCCCCATGGGGCTGGAAGAGCTGACCAGCTACAAATGGGTAGGTCAGGCAGATTACCTGATCCGTCAGTAAGGGCCTGAGCCGTTTGAGCTTCGGTCATGTGTTGCGAGGGGAGAGGAATCCTATGCCATCCAAGTTGCTGGATGCCCTGTTGCTGGCGATGCCCTTGTCGCCCACGCTGGAGTCCTGGCGTCAGCATCTGCTCAGCCACCTGAACTATCCGGTGCAGGGGGCGCAGAGCCTGTTTATTGGCGATCCCGTACTGGTGATAGTGTCGTTTCAGCTGGACAGGGCCGAAGTGCTGTTGCCGGCCGTGGAGTGGCGCCACCATGATATGCAGACCACCAAGCCCAGCTCCCAGGGGGTGGTGGACGAACACAGCGGCAGCCTGGAGCAGTTGCTGGCGCTGGTGGAGGAAAGCATAGCCCTGCGTCAGAAGTCGTTTCACGAGTGCAGCCACTGCGGTCAACGTTACCCGCCCGAGGAGCTGGGTTCGCTGATGGGCGAGCCCATCTGCCGAAATTGCCTCAAGGGCCGCCGAGTGTTGTTTTAACGAACGACAGCGTGGAGCGGGGAAAGGCATGCACTCCCCGCTCTCCTGTCCTTAAATCCTCAATTCGGCCAGCCAGCGCCGTAATATCATGCCCGGCAGGGTGGTAAAGCCGGTGGTGGCGAGCTTCAGCTCTCCCCGGTGGACCACCATCAGCGTGGGGGTCACGCCAATGCCCAAGGCGCGCGCCAGCCGATTGTCGGCATCGTTGATCACCTCAAAGTCATGGCCCTTGTCCTTCATGTAGGCGGCAACCTTTTGATCGCTGCCCGAAGCGATGGCAATGCTCATCACCGGCCCCGGCACCATGTCCACCATGGGGGATACCACGCGACACACGCCGCACCAGCTGGCCCAGACATAGAGCAATACCGGCTCATGGTGGCTTTGTGCCACCAGGTCCACCGGTTCGCCCTTCAGTGTCACCAGCTGGCTCAGCGCCCCGGCCGAGGCGGGCAGATCCCGGCTGCGCCACAGATCCACCGCCGTCATCACCAGCAGCAACATCACCCCGTATCCCAGCAGGCGTTTAAGGCGGCTCATTGCGCCGCCTCCAGTGCGGCCAGCACCCGGTCGCTGGTCAGCAGCACCTCCAGCTCCCGACCTGCGGGCAGGCCCGGCCCAAACACCTGGTTAAAGGGAATGCCGGCGCGGCCGTGGGCGCGCAGGTAGTCGGTGATCTCGGCGTTGGGCTGAGTCCAGTCGCCGCGCATCAGCACCACATCGGTTTGCTGCAGTGCACTGTACACCGGATCCCGCTGGATCACCCCAATCTTGTTGGCCTGGCAGGTAATGCACCAGTCGGCGGTAATGTCCACAAACACTCGGTTGCCGGCGGCCACCTCCTGTTCAATGCGGACAGTGTCCAGGGGCTGCCAGGCCAGTTCCGGCTTGGCCGGGCTGACCCAACGTTCCTGGGTCAGCAGCGCCACGCCACCGAGCAGGGCACCGGCCAGGCTGATGCCGGCCACTCCGAACAGCAGCGCGCGGGCACCGTGGCGACGTAGCAGGCCGGCCAGTGGCAACACCACCAGCAGGGTAGCCAGGACCAGGCTGAGTGAATTGCCCAGGGTGGGAGCCAGCAGCGACAGCAGCCACAGGCTGGTGGCCAGCAGCATCAGACCAAACAGCCATTTCACCTTGACCATCCAGGGGCCGGGTTTGGGCATAAAGCGCACAAAGCCGGGGAATAACGCCAGCAGCAGCCAGGGCAGGGCCATGCCCAGCCCCAGGCCGGTAAAGATGGCGATCAATATCAGCGGGGAAGAAGCCAGCGCCGCCGCCACCGCCGTGCCCAGAAAGGGCGCGCTGCAGGGCGTGGCCAGCAGGGTGGCGAACATGCCCTGCATCAGGTGACTGCCGCCGCCCTTCGGGTGGGTGGCCAGCCAGGTACTGAGCCGGCCGGGCAACTGAATTTCAAACAGCCCGAACAGGTTAAGGGAGAACAGCGCGGTGACCGCCAGCATAAAGCCGATAAAGCCCGGCTGCTGGAACTGAATGCCCCAGCCAAGCTGGGCACCGGACCAGGTCAGTGCCAGCATAAAGGCGGCCAGGCCCCAGAACGACAGCATGATGCCGGCGGCGGACAGCAGCAGCGGGCGGCGCACCTCGGCCCGGCTGCGCTGGCCCAGCAGCAGGCTGTTGAGCTTGAGCCCCAGCACCGGCAGTACACAGGGCATGATATTGAGGATAAGGCCGCCCAGCAGGGCATAGCCCAGTGCCAGCAGCAGGGAAGGCTGGTCGCTGCCGCCGGCACTCAGGGCGCCCTTGATGACGGGGACGTTCAGCTCCTCGGCCAGGTTGGCGTCGGCCACGGTAACGGTCAGGCGCTCACCGTCCAGATTGAGTTCGGGATCCCAGCTGTTCACCGTAAAGCGGGCTTCGAGCCGTTCGCCGGCCAGCCGCAGCTCGGGCTGGCTGAACACCGCGGTGTCGGTATCGTCGATAAAGACGGTGGGATCCTGCCAGCCCTCGGGATTACTCAGGGTCACCGCTACCTGCTCGCGGGTGTTGTCCCAGCGGCCATCTTCGGCCTGCACGCGGGAAGCCGGGCGCGGGACTTGAGACAGGGCCTGCTGAAAGTAATGATTGGTGGTTTCATCCAGCACCAGGTTGGCATCAAGCGGCAGCGACAGCGAGTATTCGGTCAATACGCAGATGGTGGTGCAGCTGGGCAGGGTCAGGGTGGCATTGAAGGTGGCCGGCCGGCCGGCGTCCGCCGGGGTAATAAACAGCGGAAAGTTCACATCCTGCTGATATCCCTGAGTCTCTATGCCCAGCAGGTGAAAGCGATCGGGCAGGGGCCAGCGCCAGTCCAGGGCCTGGACATTGGTGGAGTCCTGCCATTCCATTCGCGGGGCCAGGCCACCCTCGCCGGGGGAGCGCCAGTAGGTTTTCCAGTCATCGGCCAGGCGCACCTGCAGCAGGGCGGCATATTGCCCGCTGGTGTTATTCAGCGGACCGTTCTGTACCAGTCGCACCTGCACCGGCGGATGCTCGGGGGCCTGCAGCCAGCCGGTGTCGGCCCGGGCCGACAGGCTGGTCAGCAGCAGTAAACACAGTGAAAAAAGTCTGAACACGTTTTAAATCTCCGGTAGTCAACGCAAAACATTAGGGCAAGAGGGCGTTGACTGTCATTCCCGAAATACGCACAGCAGCAGGTGACGCCGGTATTCGGGTACCGGTTCGGGAGGAGGAAGTGGGCGCCTGCCGTGGCGGCGGGGCGGGGCCAGCCACCAGCTTAGCAGGGCCACCAGGCCCAGCAGCAGGCTGTCGGGATGATCCCAGAACTTGGTGAGTAACTGCTCCGAGAGCGAGCAGCCTTCGCCGCCGGTCGAGTCGCCGGGCTCGGCGAATTGCATGGTGTAGGCCGGCTGGCCGCAGTGGCTTATCAGGCCGATGCGCTGACCCAGGCAGATCACGCCCACCAGCAGCACCAGCACGATGGCCAGGCGGCCTCGGCTCAGCCCAGCACCAGCCACAGGGCCACTCCCAGCATCAGGCTGCCGGCAATGCGGTTCATCAGTTTCACCTTGCCCTTTTGTTGCAGCACTCTGCTCAGGGTGCGGCCACCGCTGGCATAGAGCAGCATGCAGATAAATTCCAGCGACAGAATGATCGACACCAATCCTGCCAGCTGGCCGGCCAGGGGGGCCTGATTGTCGATAAAGGGGGGCAGCAGGGCGATGAAAAAGGCCCAGCCCTTGGGGTTGGCGATGGCGGTAACAAAGCCCTGACTTACCAGGGTGGCGGCGGGAATATGGCGCGGACCGGCATCCACCGGGTTCAACGCCAGTTTGCCCCGGGAGCGCCACAGCTGCAGGCCAAGCCAGGCCAGGTAGAGACCGCCACCGTATTTAAGCAACAGAAACAGCTCGGGGTATTGCAGCATAAGGGCGGCGACGCCGATGACCGCCAGACAGGCCACCAGGCCCACGCCGGCGAGCTCGCCCAGCATCATCCACAGGGTGCGTTTTACCCCCACCGTCATGCCCAGGGACAGGGCCAGGGTCATGCACATGCCGGGAGTGACCGACACAAAGAAAAAGGTGGGCACAAACACCATTAAAACCGTTGCGTTAATAGGTCACCTGCCTGCCAGTGGCGCTTTGGTTGAACACAATCTGCGCCATTGTAGGCCAGGTGCCATAGATTAAGCCAGCCCCGGCGGCGGCATTTCGTCAGTCGCTGAAACGGGGGCTGAACACCAGCCGGCCGGGGGCGATGTCCATGGCCACGGGCACGGTTTTGAGCCAGCCGTAGCGACCGTCGTCAAGCCGGTACACCGGCTGGTTCTCCAGTACGGCACGCACCATCTGCATCATGCCCGCCGAGGCGGCGGCCACGTCACCCTGATAGCCAAAGGCGTTGACCTTGCTTTTCAGCAGGTTGAGGTCCCGAATGAAGATGGCGTTTTTCTGCCGGTCATACACCGGGCGGCCTTCAATCTGCAGATCCAGGGCGGCGGGAAACCGGGCAATCAGGGCATTGATGGCGGTTTCGCCGCTGATGTCGAGGCGCACTACCTGGCGGTTGTCGGGGCCGACGGTGAGATCGAGATGGTCGATGCGGGTTTCCACCAGCCCCTGGGTAAAGCGCGGCGCCTGCTCTTCCAGCTGGGTGTAAAGCGCCTTTTCCAGTTCGCTCTCGGAGACGCTGTACTGGCTCAGGCCGGCACAGGCACTCAGCAGCAGGGCACTCAGGGTAAGGGTAAGAGTTCTGAACATGGTGTACCTCTTTAAAAAACGTGAGGGGTGAGGGGAAACACGTGAGGAGAAACATTCCCTCACCCCTCACGCTTTACTCCTCACCGTGGTTAACGCAGCAGGCGGTCGAGCTGGTTGGCAAAGGCCTGGCGGTCGGCCTGGCTCAGGGTGGGCGGACCACCGGTCTGCACGCCGCTGGCGCGCAGGGTGTCCATAAAGTCGCGCATGGTCAGTTTGGCGCGAATGGTGCCTCTGTCAAAGCGTTCGCCCCGGGGGCTGAGCACCTCGGCACCCTTGTCCAGGGCCTCGGCGGCCAGCGGAATATCGGCGGTGACCAGCAGATCTCCTGCTTCAATACGGTGCACGATTTCGTTGTCGGCCACGTCAAAGCCTTTCGCAACCTGCAGTTGGCGCACCAGTTTTGACGCCGGCACCGGCAGGGCGTGGTTGGCCACCAGGATCAGCGGCGTGCCGGTGCGCTCGGCGGCGCGCAGTAAAATTTCCCGTATCACCTTGGGGCAGGCGTCCGCATCCACCCAGATTTGCATCAGTTGCGCCGCCGCTGGGACTTTTTGCGATCCAGGGCGTCCTTCAGCTCAAAGGGGTCCACCACCACGCCGGTTTCGTTGGGGGTGGGAAAGACCGCCACCAGCAGTTCGTCATCGGTCATGCCCGGCACCCAGCGCTTGAGCCAAACATTGAGGCTGATGGCCTCGGGCTTGCAGCCCTGCCAGTCGCCTTCGGCCCAGTCCCTGGCGTAATCGGCATGGGGCCAGACCGGAATGCAGTCTTCCTCATCGTCCGTGGTCAGCATCATGCAGCCGTGCTCGTCGGTCAGGATCCAGATCTCTTCCTGCTCGCATACTCGGTTAACGAAGTGGTTGAAGCGTTCGTCATCGCCAAGGGCGAGCACGGTGGCCTTGTCTTGCTCGGTGAGGGAATAACTCATGAAGGTTCTCGCTTGGAAAAGTGGAGCGCATGTTCACATTGCCGGGCCTGTCTTGTCCAGCCTCGCCTGACCAAAGTGGTTCCATGCCTTTTCGTGAAAAAAGTAGGCCACGGTATTGATCATGGGCTCGACCAGGGCAATCAGGCCGCCCACCAGCAGGCTGCCGGAAAGCAGCCAGGCCACGCTGAACGCCACGGTGAAATGAACAACGGCAAAGGTAAAGGTCTTGTACATGGCGGCAACCCTCGAGTAGCCAGAATCATGTCTTTAATAATAATGATTATCAGTTGTTGCGCTAATCGTTCCTGTTTATGGTGTCCATCGGTGTTTCCTGTCAAACAAATGACGAGGTGAGGCAATCGAGCGTTTACAGTCGAAGCCCACCGGGATAGATTGAAAACAGTTTTTCATGCGAGCCAGGGGCTCACCAGTATTAAGCAGGCTGCTCATGCATTTTCAGACCGACGATATCCGCATTAACGAAATCAAAGAATTGCTGCCGCCGGTGGCGGTGCTGGAGAAATATCCTGCCACCGATACCGCCTCGGCCACGGTGTTTGAGTCCCGTCAGGCAATTCATCGTATCCTGGCCGGCGAGGATGACCGCCTGCTGGTGGTGGTCGGTCCCTGCTCCATTCATGACACCCAGGCCGCCATTGAATACGGCCATCGGCTCAAGGTACTGCGCGAGCGCTATGCCGATACCCTGGAAGTGGTGATGCGGGTTTACTTTGAAAAGCCGCGCACTACCGTGGGCTGGAAGGGCCTGATCAATGACCCTTACCTCGACAACAGCTTTCAGATCAACGACGGCCTGCGCATCGGCCGCAAGCTGCTGCTGGATCTCAACGACATGGGTCTGCCCACCGCCAGCGAGTTCCTCGACATGATCACGCCCCAGTACCTGGCGGATCTGATGAGCTGGGGCGCCATCGGCGCACGCACCACGGAATCCCAGGTGCACCGGGAGCTGGCTTCAGGCCTGTCGTGCCCGGTGGGCTTCAAGAACGGCACCGACGGCACCATCAAGGTGGCTGCCGACGCCATTGGCGCCGCCAGCGCCTCGCACCACTTCCTGTCGGTAACCAAGTTCGGCCACTCGGCCATTGTGTCCACCGCCGGCAATCCGGACTGCCACATCATTCTGCGTGGCGGCAAGGAGCCCAACTACAGCGCCGATCACGTGGCCAGCGTCTGTGCCGGGCTGGACAAGGCCAATTTGCCGCAAAAGCTGATGATTGACTTCAGCCATGCCAACAGCAGCAAGCAATACCAGCGCCAGATGGTGGTGGCCGAGGACGTCTGCGGCCAGATCGCTGGGGGCCAGCAGGCCATCATGGGCGTGATGGTGGAAAGCCACCTGGTGGAAGGTCGTCAGGATCTGACGGAAGGTGGTGAGCTGACCTACGGCCAGAGCATCACCGACGCCTGCATCGGCTGGGACGATACCGAAAAGATGCTGGCACAACTGGCGGAAGCCGTCGCCGCCCGTCGCCAGGCGTAATTGGTGTGAGGAGCAAGGGGTGAGGTGTGCGGCGTTGCCCCTGACCTGAATAGAAAAAGGAGCCGAAAGGCTCCTTTTTTATGTCTGAGTGGTCTGAGTGACGGGCGATGAACTTTCTCCTCACCCCTCACACCGAACCCCTCTCGGGGTTATTTCACTTCCACACCCTGCGCCTGCAGATCGGCGTGGTAGGACGAGCGCACGAAGGGGCCGCAGGCGGCGTGGGTAAAGCCAATGCTGTCGGCCACGTCCTTCAGCTCGTCGAACTCGGCGGGCGGTACATAGCGCTTCACCGGCAGGTGATGGCGGCTGGGTTGCAGGTACTGGCCCAGGGTCAGCATGGTGACGTTGTGCTCGCGCAGATCCTTGAGCACTTCCACGATCTCCTCGTTGGTTTCGCCCAGGCCCATCATCAGGCCCGACTTGGTGGCCACCTGAGGGTGCATTTCCTTAAAGCGGCGCAGCAGCTCCAGCGACCACTTGTAATCGGCGCCGGGACGGGCCACCCGGTACAGGCGCGGGGCGGTTTCCAGGTTGTGGTTGAACACGTCCGGCGGGGTGTCCTTGAGGATTTCCAGGGCGGTGTCCATGCGGCCACGAAAGTCCGGGGTCAGAATCTCAATCTTGGTGTTCGGGCTCTGTTCGCGAATGGCCTTGATGCAGTCGGCGAAGTGCTGGGCACCCCCATCGCGCAGATCGTCCCGGTCCACCGAGGTGATCACCACATATTTCAGGCCCAGCTCACGAATGGTTTTGGCCAGCTTGGCCGGCTCTTCCGGGTCCACCGGCAGCGGGCGGCCATGGGCCACATCGCAGAAGGGGCAGCGGCGAGTACAGATGGCACCCAGGATCATAAAGGTGGCGGTGCCGTGGTTAAAGCATTCGGCCAGGTTGGGGCAGGACGCCTCTTCACAAACCGAGTGCAGGTTGTTCTCGCGCATGATGTTCTTGAGGCCCTGTATGCGCTGGTTGCTGGGAGGAAGCTTGATCTTCATCCACTCCGGCTTGCGCAGCACTTCCTCTTCCTGCTCGGGCATGTATTTGACCGGGATCAGGGCCATCTTGTCGGCGTCGCGCAATTTTACGCCGGGTTCGACGCGTACGGGTTTACTCATAATGTCGGTTTCTCTGTGGTGTAGTAGAGATGTAGATAGCCAAGCCGCTCTGCCAGCAGGGGCACCAGGCGAGACTGGGCTTCCTCGAGGGTCTGGGGGCCGCCTAGGGCACAGCACTGGGTCATGGCCATGCCTGCGTAGCCACAGGGGTTGATGCGCAGGAAGGGGCTCAGATCCATGTTTACGTTCAGTGCCAGGCCGTGAAAGGAGCAGCCTCGGCGCACTCGCAGGCCGAGCGAGGCGATTTTGCTGTTATCCACATAGACCCCGGGGGCATCGGGCTTGGCGTAGGCCTCAATCTGGTATTCGCGCAGCAGGCCGACGATGGACTCTTCCATGGCGGTGACCAGGTTGCGCACGCCGAGTTTTCGGCGACGCACGTCGAGCAGCAGGTAAAGTACCAGCTGGCCCGGACCGTGGTAGGTGACCTGGCCGCCGCGATCCGCCAGCACCACCGGAATGTCACCGGCGTTGAGCACGTGCTCGGCCTTGCCGGCCTGCCCTTGAGTGAACACCGGCAGGTGTTCCACCAGCCAGAATTCATCACCGGTGTCCTGATCGCGGTGATCGGTGAAGTTCTGCATGGTGTGCCAGACGTGCTCGTAAGACGCCAGCCCCCAGTGTCGAATCGTCAGTCTGTCCTGCTGCATGGCCGGCCTTAAAGTACGTACTTGACCAGCTCGATCTTACCGAGCTCCTGGTACAGCAGCTCTACCTGCTCCTTGCTCTGTACCATGACCTGTACGCTCACCGCGTGATAATTGCCCTTGCTGCTGGGGCGCACCGTGGGGCTGTAATCGCCGGGGGCGTGTTGTTGCAGCACTTCCACCACCAGGTCGGGCAGGCGCTCATCGGCCAGGCCCAGTACCTTGAACGGAAAGCGGCAGGGAAATTCAAGCAACTCATCAAATTTGGTATTCATGGCAACCTTCGAGAACAGCAGTATTCGATTGGGAATGGAAGCAATTTCCACCACCCGTATCGCATTTTTATCATAAAACCGGCTAATTCGAAACCGACAACTTGCAGGGTCTTTGGCGGCGGGAGAAAAATGAAAGGGCCGGCAGAATGCCGGCCCCGAACATGGGTTAGTCGAACAGCCCCTGCACCAGCAGGGTGAGGTAGTCGATCAACCGGCTGAACAGGCCGCCCTGTTCAATGTCTTCCAGCGCCACCAGGGGCACGGTGGCCACTTCCTTATCGTTCAGGCGCAGGTGCACGGTGCCCACCTGCTGTCCTTTGGCCAGCGGCGCCTTCAGGGCCTGGTCCAGGGTAAAGTCGGCCTGCAGGTTCTGGGCCTGACCGCGGGGAATGGTCACCGCCACCGGCTTGTCTACCCCCAGAGCAACGGTGCTTTTGTCGCCCATCCAGATCTTCTGATCCACCAGCTTGCTGCCGGCCTCATAGGGCGTCAGGGTCTGGTAGAAGCGGAAACCGTAGGTCAGCAGTTTTTTGCTTTCCGCCGCCCGGGCGCGCTCGTTGGTGGCACCCATGACCACGGCAATCAGACGCATGTCTTCCTTGGTGGCGGACGATACCAGGTTATAGCCCACGGCCTCGACGTGGCCGGTCTTGATGCCGTCCACGTTCAGGGACTGATCCCACAGCAGGGAGTTGCGGTTGTTCTGGGTGATGCCGTTATAGGTAAAGGTTTTCTCGGCATAGATGGCGTACTCCTCCGGCACGTCGCGGATCAGCGCCTGACCCAGCAACGCCATGTCGTAGGCGGTGGTGTACATGTCATCGCTGTGCAGGCCGTGAGGAGTCACAAAGTGACTGTCCTTCATGCCCAGGCGTGCGGCCCAGGAATTCATCAGATCGGCAAAGGAGTTGACGCTGCCGGCCAGGTGCTCGGCCACCGCCACGGTGGCGTCGTTGCCGGACTGAATGATGATGCCCCGGTTGAGATCGTCAATGCTGACCTGCTTGCCCACTTCCAAAAACATGACCGAAGAGCCGGGAAAGTTCTGGGCCCAGGCGGCCTCGCTGATGGTCACCAGATCGTCGCGCTTGACCTTGCCCTCTTCCAATGCCTGGCCGAGGATGTAGGAGGTCATCATCTTGGTCAGGCTGGCCGGCGGCAGTTTTTGATCGGCATTTTCCGACACCAGTACCTGGCCGCTGGCGTAGTCCATCAGCACATAGGACTTGGCGGCAATGGCCGGCGGCTCGGGGATCAGGGGCGCCGAGGTTTGCGCCTGGGCGGCACAGGACACCAGGCCGGCGATGGCGAAAGAAGTCAGAGTATTTACCGTACGCATAAGGTGAGTCAGACCCTTGTTGTAAATGTGGATAAGCGTGAATGCCGTTTGAGAACGTTAAAAGTCCGTTTAGTTCAGGAAATATGCCTGTTCGTAACCCTCGGCGATCAGTCGGGAAAGAATATCATCGGTCTGGGTCACCGGGATAGGCCCCATCTGCAGCTTGTACCAATCGGACTGGTGCTCTACCCGGGCGGGAAAACCGTACTCCCTGCTCAGGCGGGTGGCAAGATCCCGGGCCCGGTCGCCGGAGCGGGTGGCCAGCAGCTGTATGTGGCGGCCCGGCCCCTGCTCGGCCAGGCGAACGTCTTCCTTGCTGGGGGCCATCTTTATCAGCTCCACCTTCACCGGTGCCGTGCCCTTGTCGAGCATGCCCAGGCGCCAGGCGGCCGCGTAGGACAGATCGATAATGCGGCCATCGTGAAAGGGCCCGCGATCATTGACCCGCACGATCACCTGCTTGCCGTTGGCGGTATTGGTGACCCGCACAAAGGACGGCAGCGGCAGGTTCTTGTGGGCCGCCGTCATGGTGAACATGTCATACACCTCGCCGTTGGAGGTGTGATAACCGTGAAATTTGGCACCGTACCAGGACGCCATGCCCTCGTCCTTGTAATTCTGCACGTCCCGCCACACCTGGTAGTCCTGCCCCCAGACATTGTAGTCCTTGTTGCCCTGGCGGCTGTAAGGCTCAAAGCGCGGCACCGCGTCCTTGACGTGAGACATGTCGGGCATCTCGCCCGGCGCCATGTCTTTGCGCATGCTGTAGCGGCCGCCGGCGGTTTCCCGGTCATAGCCGTCGTCCGTGGCCGGCGGCTGCTCGGGCTGGCTGCTGCAGGCGGCCAGCAGCAGGGCGGCCAGTGGCAGCCACGCCCGTGGCCGCAGAAGATTAACGCTGTTGTTCATAGGCTTGTCTGATTTCTTCACTCAGTTGATAGACCGCCATGGCATAGAGCGGGCTGCGGTTGTAACGGGTGATCACATAGAAGTTATGGCGCACTACCCAGTACTCAGGGCCGTCGGCGCCATCCAGCTTCAGCAGCTTGACCGGCGTGTCGGCCGCCAGCTCGGCGTCCGTGAGTACGCCGGCGGCCGCCAGCTCGGCCCAGCTGTAGTCCAGCTCGAGGGCGGCAGACAGCAGCGCCTCGGCGGCGTCGGCGTCGGTCACTTCGGCCCGGTGGGCCACCGGCTCTCCCGGCTGCCACTTGTGCTGATGAAAGTAGTTGGCCACGCTGCCGATGGCGTCGGTGGCCTCAAACAGGTTGGTGTGGCCATCCTGATCAAAGTCCACCGCATAGTGGCGGTAACTGGAGGAAATAAACTGGCCCATGCCCATGGCGCCGGCGTAGGAGCCTTTTTGCTCGTCCAGCGCCCATTGCTGCTCGCCGGCCAGCTTCAGGTAATGGCCCAGCTCCGAACGGAAAAAGGCGCCCCTGGGCGGGTAGTGAAAGCCCAGGGTATAGAGGGCATCGAGCACTTTGTGCGTACCCATGTGGGCGCCGTAGTAGGTTTCCACGCCGATGATGGCGGCGATGATCTGGGCCGGCACCTGCAGCTCCTGCTCGGCTCGGACCAGCAGGGCCTGGTGTTCTTTCCAGAAGGTGGCGCCCTGTTCAATGCGCTTGTCGGTGAGAAAGATGGGGCGGTACTGGTGCCAGGGCTTGGCTTCGGCCGGCCGGGTCATGGCGTCGATGATCGGCTGCTGGTACTGCGCCTGTGCCAGGGCTCCGTTCAGTGCGTCCTGGGTCAGCTCGAACTTGCCGGCCAGCTCGTCGAGCCATTGCTGCTGCTCGGACACGGTGGGGGCCGCCGAGACCGAGGTAGATAACCACACTGCCGCAGAAAGAAGGGCGAGGCGCATTTACGGGTTCCTTGTTTGTTATTTCGCCAACAGGCGTTTGTGAGTATGAACGGACATGAGAATGCCAAATCCGGCCATCAGTGTCACCATGGAGGTGCCGCCGAAGCTTATCAGCGGCAGCGGCACACCCACCACCGGCAGCAGGCCGCTGACCATGCCGATGTTGACGAACACATAGACGAAAAAGGTCAGGGTCAGGGCGCCCGCCAGCAGGCGGGGAAAGGCCCCCTGGGCCTGTACCGAAATCTGCAGGCCGCGGCCGATGATAAACAGGTACATCAGCATCAGCAGGCTGACGCCCACCAGGCCGAACTCCTCGGCCAGTACCGCGAAGATAAAGTCGGTGTGGCGTTCGGGCAGAAATTCCAGCTGGGACTGGGTACCGTGCAGCCAGCCTTTGCCCCAGAGGCCGCCGGAGCCGATGGCGATTTTGGACTGAATGATATGATATCCGGCCCCCAGGGGATCGCTTTCCGGGTTGAGCAGGGTCAGCACTCGTCGCTTCTGGTAGTCGTGCATCAGAAAGTACCACAGCGCCGGCAGAAAGGCGGCCAGGCCGGTGAGCGCCAGCAGAATCAGTCGCCAGGGCAGGCCGGCAAGGAAAATCACGAACAGGCCGGAGGCCGCCACCAGCACCGAGGTGCCCAGATCCGGCTGCTTGGCGATCAGCAGGGTGGGCACCAGCACCAGCACAAAGGCGATGGCCACGTGCAGCAGGCCGGGAGGCAGGGGGTAGCGGCTGATGTAGGCGGCGATGGTAATGGGCATGGCCAGCTTGAGGGCTTCCGAGGGCTGAAAGCGAAAGCTGCCAATTTCCAGCCAGCGCTGGGCGCCCTTGCCAATATCACCCACCAGCAGCACCAGCACCAGCAGCACCACCCCCAGCAGAAACACCGGCGGTGCCCAGCGGGCGTAAAAGCCGGGCGGCAGCTGGGCCAGCACGAACATGACGGTAAGGGACAGGCCGACGCGCATGCCTTGTCGAGTGACCGCCTGCAGGTCCTCGCCGGTGGCGGAATAGAGGATCATCATGCTGGCGCCGAGCAGCAGCAGCAGGCCGGCCAGCAGCGGCCAGTCCAGGTGCAGGCGTTCTCCCAGGGAGCGGCGGTGCTTATTCATGGGCGATGGCATCCTCGTCGGGCTGAAGTTGGTCGGGGATCAGAAAGGCGTCGAGCATGGCCCGGGCCACGGGGGCGGCGTTGGTACTGCCACCGCCGGCGTTTTCCAGCACCACCGACACCACCGCCTCGGGGTTTTCAAAGGGGGCAAAGGCCACGAACAGGGCGTTGTCACGCAGATGCTCGCGCAGGCTCTTGTGATCGTACTGCTGGTTTTCCGCCAGGCTGAACACCTGGGCCGTGCCCGACTTGCCGCCGGCGACATAGGGGGTGCCGGCAAAGGCTCGGCGTGCCGTGCCCTCGCTGCCGTTGATCACCCGCCACATGCCAGTGAGGCCTACCTGCCAGTAGTTGTCCTGCCTGAGCCGAATGGGCTCGCCGTGGCTGATGGGCATGGTGACCCGATCGCCGTTGATGGCGATGGCGTTAAGCAGGCGCGGGTGCACGGTGTCACCGTGGTCCACCATGATGGAGGTGGCCCTGGCCAGTTGCAGCGGGGTGGCGGTCCAGTAGCCCTGACCGATGCCCACCGAAATGGTGTCGCCCTGATACCAGGGCTGCTTGTGGCGACGTTGTTTCCATTCCCGGGACGGCATGATGCCGCTGGCCTCTTCGTGCAGATCGATGCCCGAGGCCTGGCCAAAGCCAAAGCGGCTCATGTAGTCATGAATGTTGTCGATGCCCACTCGGTAGGCCAGATCGTAGAAAAAGGTATCGGCGGAGATCTCGATGGCTCGGTAGACGTCCATCCAGCCATGGCCCCAGCGGCGCCAGTCGCGAAACTTGCGCTTGGTGTTGGGGATTTGAAAATAGGGGCCGCCGAAATAGCGGGTGCCGGGGGTGATGGCGCCCTCGTTCAGCCCCATGACCGACAGCATGGGCTTGACGGTGGAGGCGGGGGCGTAAATGCCCTGGCTGGCCCGGTTGATCAATGGCCGGTCGGGGTTTTCCAGCAGCGCCTTGTAGTCGGGGCTGCTGATGCCGTGTACGAACAGGTTGGGATCATAGCTGGGGTTGGAGACAATGGCTCGTACCTGGCCGTCTTTCGGGGTCATCAGCACAATGGCGCCGCGCTGGCCTTCGAGCAGCTTCTGGGCGTGCTGCTGCAGCCGAATGTCGAGGTTCAGGTAAATGTCGCTGCCGGGCACCGGGGGCTCGTATTTCAGGGTGCGGATCACTCGGCCGCGGTTGTTGACCTCGACTTCCTGATAGCCGGCGTGGCCGTGCAGCAGATCCTCGTAATAGCGTTCCACCCCGAGCTTGCCGATGTCGCGGGTGGCGGCGTAGTTGGCGAGCTTGTTCTCTTCCCGCAGGCGTTCCAGGTCGCGATCATTGATCTTGGCCATGTAACCCAGCACATGGGTCAGGGTGTCCTTGTAGGGGTAGTGACGCTTGAGATAGGCCTCGATGGCGGCGCCGGGATACTTGTGCTGGTTGATGCTGAAGCGGGCTACCTGATCTTCGTTCAGCCGGCTGACCAGCACCACAGGGTTAAAGCGGCGCTGGCGGCGCACCTCTTCAAAAAAACGCTCCCTGAGCTCGGGATCGAGATCCAGCAGTTCGATCAGGTCGTCGACGGTGGCGTCCAGATCGCCGGTCTTTTCCGGAGTGATTTCCAGGCTGTATATGGGGCGGTTTTCCGCCAGCAGCACACCGTTGCGGTCGTAAATCAGCCCCCGGGTCGGGGCGATGGGCACTACCTTGATGCGGTTGTCATTGGAGCGGGTCTGGTAGCTCTGATGCTGGTTCACCTGCAGGTGGTAGAGGTTGGCAAAGAGCACGCCCATCAGCACCACTATGCCGATAAAGGACACCAGGGTACGGCGCCAGTGCAAAGAGGACTCGGCGACGTGATCGCGCATTTTTACCCGGGACCTGGCCATGACTTACTCCCGGTGATAGGGGTGGTTGTTATTGATGCTCCAGGCGCGGTAGAGGCTTTCCGCCGCCACCACCCGCACCAGGGGATGGGGCAGGGTGAGGGGGGACAACGACCAGCTTTGTTCGGCTGCGGCCTTGCAGGCCGGCGCCAGCCCCTCGGGGCCGCCAATCAGAATGGCCACGTCGCGGCCGTCGTGCTGCCAGCGGGTGAGCTGGCCGGCGAGTTGCTCCGTGGTCCAGGGCTTGCCGGGAATGTCGAGGGTGACAATACACGCCGACTTGGCGATGGCGGCCAGCATCTGTTCGCCTTCCTTGTGCAGAATGCGTTCAATGTCGGCGTTCTTGCCCCGCTTGCCGGCGGCAATTTCCACCAGTTCCAGGGGCATGTCCCGGGGAAAGCGGCGCTGGTATTCCTGAAATCCCGTGGTTACCCAGGCCGGCATTTTGGTGCCGACCGCCACCAGCTGCAGCTTCATCCGGCCATGGCTCCGGCCGTGCTGCCGCCCCAGAGTTTTTCCAGTTGATAAAAGTCGCGGGTTTCTTCCTGCATCACGTGCACGATGGCTTCGCCCAGATCGACCAGTACCCATTCTCCTGCATCCTGGCCTTCAATGCCAAGCAGATCCAGGCCGGCATGTTTGGCCTCGGTGGCCAGGTGATCGGCAATGGAGTTGACGTGGCGGCTGGAGTTGCCGGAGCAGATGATCATGCAGTCGGTGATGGTGGATTTGCCGGTGACGTCCAGTACGCGAATGTCACGGGCCTTGAGATCGTCCAGTTTGTCGACGATAAAGTCATGCAGTTCTTGGTCTTGCAAGCGTGTTTTCTCCTCGTTGAAACAACATGAATCATACCACGGACCCGGTGTAGAGTCCCTGTTGTCGAATATAGTTCGCTACCGCCTCGGGCAACAAATACTGGGGATTGTTCCCCGCCCGAATGCCGTCCCGTATCTGGGTGGAGGACACCTCCAGCTCCGGGTTGTCGAGCAGGAAAATATGGCCGGCGGGGACGCGGTGAAGCCGTTCGCGATCCCGAGTGCCATGGCGGCGGTACAGCTGCTCCAGGGTGTCGTTGAGTGAGGGTGTCCAGCCGGGCCGGTGACTCACTACCAGGTGGGCATGATCCAGCAGCTCGGGCCAGCGGTGCCATTTGTCCAGGTTGCATAATGAGTCCATGCCCATGATAAAGCACAGCGGCCGGCTGCCCAGCTCCCGGCGCAGTTCAATCAGGGTTTCCACCGTGTAGGATGGCGTGGTGCGGCGCAGTTCACGCTCGTCCACGGTAAGCCCCGGTGTGGCCGCCGCCGCCAGGCGGGTCATGGCCAGGCGGTGCCGCGGTGCACTGTCGGGGGTAGCCCGGTGGGGAGGAATATGGTTGGGCAGTAGCCGCACCTCGGCCAGACCCAGTTGTTCCTGGGCCTGAATGGCGGTGCGCAGGTGGCCCACATGTATGGGGTCGAAGGTGCCCCCCAGCAATCCGATGGGTACAGTCATGGCAAAATGATCGGTGGTTTTTCGTCGAAAAAGCCGACGCACAGGGCGTAAAGCCAGCGCCAGGCGGTGTCGTCATCAAACTCGGCCACGGCGGCGTCGGCGGCGGCCAGCAGGGTGGACAGGGCGCTGAGCTTGGGCGCCGGCAGCCGGCTCAGGGCCGACTGCATCAGCGGCTGGCGGCTGGACCATATCTGCAGGCTGCCGGCGGCCTGAGGAAAGGACTGGCCGGTGGCGAGGGCCGCTTGCAGGCCGTGCAGGGTGTTGAGTTCTTTCGCCAGCAGGTGGCAGAGCATGCCTGCTTCGACGCCTTCCTGGCGCAGTTGCAGCAGGATACGGCAGCCCCGTTTCACCTTGCCCTGCAGCAGCGGATCGATCAGCTGAAAGGGGTTGAAATGATAATGGGGCTGAACCTGTTGCTGCAGGGTCGCCAGGGTCAGCGGCTGGGGCAGCTCGAGCAGGGCCAGCTTTTCAATCTCGCCGGCGGCGGCCAGCAGGTTGCCTTCAAAGGCCAGGGTCAGCCAGTGCAGGGCATCAGGCTCGGCCGCCAGCCCGTGGCGGCCGAGTCGTTGTTCCAGCCAGCGTGCCAGCTGACGGGCGTCGGGGGTGAATACCGGTACCACCGGGCCGGCGGCTGCCAGGGCCTTGTACCAGGCGGTTTTTTGCTGTTGCTGGTTGAGGCGGGGGCCGCTTATCAGCAGTAGCAGATCCTGGTGACACTGCCCCAGTAACTCCTTTAGCCGGTCCGAGGCGGTGCGGTCCAGCTTGTCGGGCAGAGTCAGCTCGATGATCTGCCGGCTGCTGAACAGGCTGAGGCTTTGGCTGGCGTCAAAGATGGCGTCCCAATCCAGCCCCTCGTCGGCGTCGAACTTGTGGCGTTCGTCAAAGCCCTGCGCCCGGGCGGCCTGGCGCAGTTCATCGAGGGCTTCCTGCTTGAGCAGGGGCTCGTCGCCATAAACGAAATAGCAGGGCGCCAGCCCTGCTTTGATCTGTTTGGCAATCTGCTCGGGGTAGAGACGCATCAGAACGACAGGCGGCTCAGCTGACGCACAATCTGCTCGGCGGCTTCCAGTTCCATCTGCTCGCGCAGTTGCTGCTGCTCCCGGCTGGATGCCAGGGCTTGGTCCGACTTGTCGAGAAAGCTGCGGTTAAAGGTCACGTTGAACACCTGGCGGGGCTCGTCGGGGAGATCGAGGGTAAAGCGGGTGCCAAAGCGTGCGGCGTATTCCAGGGTATCGCCGGTCGGCTGAATGGAGGCGGTGGTGTTGCCCTGGCTCAGATCGCCTATGGTCAACACCGGCGTGTCGCCGTCGTTTTCCACCAGTTGTGCACCGGCGCGCAGCAGGCGGGCCGACACCAGTCGATAAAACTGGGTCTTGTCGTCACCGTCCAGCACCAACCGCTGCAGTTCGGGAGGCAGGCTGTCACCGCCTCTCAACTGAAAGCCGCAACCGGCCAGCATCAGGGTCAGCGTCAACAGGACCAGCGCCTTGATTCGAGTGAGCATAACAACTCCTTGATTCTGCTGTGAGGAGCGAAGGGTGAGGAGTGAAGTGTGTGTTCCTCACTCCTTTTCCCTCACTCCTCACCGTCTGGTTAGTTGGCTACGATATTCAGCAGCTTGCCGGGTACATAGATGACCTTGCGAATGGTCTTGCCGTCCAGGTGGCGGGCGACGTTGTCGTCGGCCTTGCCGGCGGCTTCAACCGCGTCCTTGTCGGCATCGGCGGGCACGGTGACCTTGCCCCGCACCTTGCCGTTGACCTGCACCACCACCAGCTTTTCGTCTTCCACCAGGGCATCGGCATCGGCCACAGGCCAGGCGGCGTGGTCGATGTCGTCATGGCCCAGGGCGCGCCACAGCTCAAAGCAGGTGTGGGGCACTATGGGATGCAGCATCACGACCACGGCTTCCAGCGCTTCCTGTAGCAGGGCACGGTTCTGGTCGTCGCTCATGTCGACCTTGGCCAGGTGGTTCATCAGCTCCATGATGGCGGCAATGGCGGTGTTGAAGGTCTGGCGACGACCCACGTCATCGCTCACCTTGTTGATGGTCTTGTGCACTTCCCGGCGCAGGGTTTTCTGGGCCGCATTCAGGCCGGCCAGGTTCAGGGCCGGGGCGGCGCCGTGGGACTGATGCTCAAACACCAGCTTCCATACCCGCTTGAGGAAGCGCTGGGCACCTTCCACGCCAGAGTCGGACCACTCCAGGGTCATGTCGGCGGGGGAAGCGAACATCATGAACAGGCGCACGGTGTCGGCGCCGTACTTGTCCACCATGACCTGGGGGTCGATGCCGTTGTTCTTGGACTTGGACATCTTGGTCATGCCGGTGTGCACCAGCTCGCGGCCGTCGGCGTCCACCGCCTTGCTGATGCGGCCCTTTTCGTCCCGCTCAACGGTTACGTCCAGCGGGCTCACCCAGGTGCGGGCACCCTTGTCATCGGTGTGGTAGAAGGCATCGGCCAGTACCATGCCTTGGCACAACAGGCGCTTGAACGGCTCGTCGGACTCCACCAGGCCGGTGTCGCGCAGCAGCTTGTGAAAGAAACGGGCATAGAGCAGGTGCATGCAGGCGTGCTCGATACCGCCGATGTACTGATCCACCGGCAGCCAGTAGTTGGCCTTTTCCACGTCCAGCATGCCCTGATCGTATTCCGGGCTGCAGTAGCGGGCGTAGTACCAGGAGGACTCCATAAAGGTGTCAAAGGTGTCGGTCTCACGCAGGGCCGGCTGGCCGTTATAGGTGGTCTTGGCCCACTCGGGATCCGCCTTGATCGGGCTCTGAATGCCGTCCATCACCACGTCTTCCGGCAGCACCACCGGCAGGGTGTCTTCCGGTGCACCGACCACGGTGCCGTCTTCCAGGTTGAGCATGGGAATGGGGGCGCCCCAGTAACGCTGGCGGCTTACCCCCCAGTCGCGCAGACGGAAGTTGACGGTGCGACGACCCAGGCCTTTCTTTTCCAGGGTTTTGGCGATGGCATCAAAGGCCTGCTCGAAGTTCATGCCGTCGAATTCACCGGAGTGGAACAGCACGCCTTTCTCGGTATAGGCCTCGGCGCTCACATCCAGTTCGCTGCCATCGGCGGGCTTGATCACGGGTACGATGTCGAGGCCGTACTTGCCGGCAAACTCATAGTCGCGTTGATCATGGGCGGGAACCGCCATCACGGCACCGGAGCCGTAATCCATCAGCACGAAGTTGGCGACCCAGATCGGTACCTGCTTGCCGGTGAGCGGGTGAACCGCCATCAGGCCGGTGGCCATGCCTTTCTTCTCCATGGTGGCCATCTCGGCCTCGGCGACCTTGTTGTGCTTGCAGTCGTCGATAAAGGCGGCCAGTTCCGGGTTGTGCTCGGCGGCGCGGGTGGCCAGCGGGTGGCCGGCGGCAATGCCCACATAGGTCACGCCAAACAGGGTGTCCGGGCGGGTGGTGTACACCTCAAAGCTGTCGTCGGCTCCGGCCACGTCAAAACGCAGGGTCACGCCCTCGCTGCGGCCAATCCAGTTGCGCTGCATGGTCTTGACCTGCTCGGGCCAGCCTTCCAGCTCGTCGATGTCGCGCAGCAGTTCATCGGCGTAGTCGGTGATCTTGATAAACCACTGGGGAATTTCCTTTTGCTCTACCGGGGTGTCGCAGCGCCAGCAGCAGCCGTCGTTGACCTGCTCGTTGGCCAGCACGGTTTCATCGTGGGGGCACCAGTTCACCGAAGAGGTTTTTTTGTACACCAGGCCCTTTTCATAGAGCTTGGTAAAGAACCACTGTTCCCAGCGGTAATACTCCGGCGTACAAGTGGCCAGTTCCCTGTTCCAGTCGTAGCCAAAGCCCAGCCGCTTGAGCTGGTTTTTCATGTAATCGATGTTTTCGTAGGTCCAGGGCGCCGGTGCCGTCTTGTTGTTGATGGCGGCGTTTTCGGCGGGCAGGCCAAAGGCATCCCAGCCGATGGGCTGCAGCACGTTTTTGCCCTGAAGCCGTTGATAACGTGAGATAACGTCGCCTATGGTGTAGTTACGGACGTGCCCCATATGTAGCCGACCTGAAGGATAAGGGAACATGGACAGGCAATAGAACTTGTCTTTGCCGGCTTGTTCGGTGGCCTTGAAGGTCTGCTGCTCGTCCCAGTGGCGTTGCACCTGGGGCTCGATATTCTGGGGATTGTATTGCTCTTGCATTATGACGTCCGGTTCCGTAAATGAGTGGTAACACCAGCGATAAATCGGCATAGAATACCTTAGGGGGTAGCCGGCAACAATAGCCCGGCCCGGGCCCTGCCTGAGAGGACAAGACCATGAGCGAGCAAGACGACAAGCACAAAAAAGGCTATGACGCCTTTGTGGAAGAGCTGCAGCGCCAGTGGGAGATGGCGGAGAACACCACCATCAAGGAGGCGGTGGAAAAGACTCAGGCCTATATGGAAGCGGCCGGAGATCTGACCAGGGACGAATTAGCGCTGATTGCCGAATATGTCAAGCGGGATCTGGCCGCCTTTGGGGAAGAAGAAGGCGGTTTTCGCGACAGCCTGTTTTACCGCCGTATTCGTGAAACCGTATGGGGCTGGCTGGCCGGTGCCACCGACAAGAGCCAGCTGGAGTGGCAGGAGTTAAGTGAAGATCTGGCCCATCACGGCGAATACCAGGCCGGCGAAGTGGTAGGGCCCGGTTTGTACGACTGCGCCCTGTGCGCCCACCGCCACGAAGTAACTCACCCTGTGGTGCTGACCACCTGCCTGGAATGCAACCACCACACCTTTATTCGCCACCCGCTTACGCCCTGATAACCGATTCTTTTCCCCGAACCTTTCCATTTTGTCCAGCCTGGTATTGCCAGGCTGGTGCCATTGAAACGACAGTTTTCGATTGAATCTTTAATAGACGGTTGATAGTATTTTTGCAGTTATATAACGCCTAGTTTCTTTGAGGTTATTCATGGACGAGACCTCCTATAGAAAGACAACCCTGTCTTTGCTCTCCGTGAGCGCGGAATACCGCGCTCGGCCTTTTGCATTTCAACTGTTACCGCCATACCCACCCGATTGTTGACACATTCGGGGCATATTCTTGTTGCCGTCCGTTAGCTTCCGTTTATTCGGCCAGGCGAATGCTGGCTTTCCAAATATTAAGAGATTGAATGATGTTCAAACAAACCTTGGTTGCCAGCTCTCTTGTGCTGGCCATCAGCGGCTGTGCCGTGTCTCCGGAGTCAATTCCCACCCGTCAGATCAACCAGACGGTACAAGCCGATCTGGTACAGCTCGGCGCCGAGCAGGAGGCTATTCAGGGTCACATCGGGCTGGAAGACGCTATCGCCCGGGCGGTGCGCAACAACCGGGACAAGAAACTGAAGGCGCTGGAGTCGGCCATGGAGCAGGGGCAGCTCGAGCTGGTGCAGCACGAAATGCTGCCCAGCCTGGCCGCCTCCGCCGGCTATTCGGCCCGCAGCAATTATGCCGCCTCGGCCAGCGTGGCGTTTCAGGACGGCCGGCCCGAGCCCCTGGGCGACAACCCTTCCTATTCCATCTCCCAGGAAAAGCAGCGCACCACCTATGATCTGGCCCTGAGCTGGAACGTGCTCGACTTCGGCCTCTCCTATGTGCGCGCCAAGCAACATGCGGATCGTTACCTGATCGCCCGGGAGCGGGAGCGCAAGGCGGGCCATAACGTGGTGCAGGAGGTGCGGGGTGCCTACTGGCGGGCGGTATCGGCCGAGCGGTTGTTGCAGAAAATAGATCCCCTGGTGGCCCAGGCCTCTTCCGCCCTGAACGACTCCCGCCGGGTCGAGCTGCTGCAGCTGCGCTCGCCGATGGAAGCCCTCTATTACCAGCGCGAGCTGCTCGATGTGCTGCGCGCGCTGCAGGCGCTGAAACAGGACCTGGCCAACGCCAAGACCGAACTGGCCGCCCTGATGGGACTGAAACCGGGCACCGCCTTTGAGCTGACCGATGTGGCGTCGCCCCACTTTGTGGTGCCCAAGATGACGGTCGAGCTGTCGGCCATGGAAGAGCGAGCGCTCAACCAGCGCCCAGAGCTGATGGAAACCTACTATCAGCAACGCATTTCCGCCGCCGAGACCCGCGCCGCCCTGCTGAAAATGCTGCCGGGGATCACCCTGACCGCCGGCGCCTATCACGACAGCAGCGACTACCTGCTGAACCAGGACTGGACCAGCCTGGGCGCCCAGGTGAGCTGGAACCTGCTGGACGTGTTCAAGGTGGGCGCCGAACGGCGGCTGGCCAAAACCCGCGAGGCGCTGGCCGAAGAGCAACGGCTGGCGTCCTCCATGGCGGTACTGACCCAGGTACACCTGGCCCGCATTCGTTATGAGGAGTCACGCAAGTCCTTTGAACTGGCCGACCGTTACCTGGATGTGGCCGGTCGCATCAGCGAGCAGACCGCCAATGCCGCCCGACTGAACCGGACCTCCGAGCTGGATCTGATCCGCGAATCCCTCAACGCCCTGCTGGCCGAGTTGCGCCGGGACGTGGCCTATGCGGATCTGCAAAACAGCTATGGCCGCATTTTCATGAGCATGGGCATGGATCTGCTGCCCGAGGGCTATGCCCAGCACAGCGTTCAGCAGTTGTCCGAGACCATCGCCACCCGCTTCGAACGCTGGCAGCGGGGTGAACTGGACGCGCCCGAGGCGAATCCCGAGTCCACCGTAGCGGCCGAGCAGCAGGACGCCGCGGCCGACGGCGCCGTACGCGCCGAGGGAGCTTGAGTTGAGCAAGCCGATCCGTTGCAAGGAGCTGTTGCTGGCGGCCCTGGCGCTGACGGCCTGGTCCGGCCATGCCGATGAGTACAGGGCCGAAGCGTTCCAGGGCGAGGAATATAAGGCCCGTGCCGTGATCAAGGCCCTGGACAGGGCCGTGTTGTCGGGGGAGCTGGCGGCCCGGGTCACTCAGCTGCCCAAACGACCGGGGGACAGCTTTCGTCAGGGCGAGCTGCTGTTGGGTCTGGATTGTTCCCTCTACCAGGCCCAGGCGGACAAGGTGGCCGCCGAGAGCAAGGCGGCGCGTTTTAAGCTGGATAACGCCAAGCAGTTGAACGAGCTGCGCTCCATCGGCAGCCTGGACGTGGCACTGGCCCAGTCGGAATACGCCCAGGCCCAGGCCGAGCTGCGCATCGCCCGGCTCAACACAGAGCGCTGCCAGATCAAAGCCCCCTACGACGGCCGCGTGGTGGCGGTGTTGGTCAACCGCCACGAAAACATTCGTCAGCAGCAGGAAGTGCTGGAGATCGTCGCCGACCAGCGGCTGGAAGCGGAGGTGGTGGTGCCCGCCACCTGGCTCGGCTGGCTGAAGCCCGAGCTGCCGCTGACCCTGCGCATCGATGAAACCGGCGCCAGTGTCGAGGCGGCGGTGGTTGCCATCAGCCCGGCCATCGATCCGGTCAGCCAGACCCTGCAGTTGCGCGCCCGGCTCACCCAGCCGTCCGGACTGATGCCGGGCATGAGCGCATCGGCCTATTTCACCCCCGCCGGGGCAGGAGAGCAGTCATGAACACCAAACACCCGCACCATAGTCCGCGCCGCCAGCCGCTGATCACCGCCCTCGAGCCCCGCATTCTGCTCGACGGCGCGGCGGTGGCCACCGCCGTGGATCTCGCCACCGATGTGGATCATCAGGACGCGGCCGGCCACAGCCAGGCCCCCGAGCAATCGGTACACTTCACCGCCCTGGCGCCGGCCCAGGTGCGAGGGGCGGAGCCGGCCCTGAACCAGGGCCGCAAGGAAGTGGCCTTTGTCGACACCGGGGTGGAAGGCTACCAGGCGCTGGTGGACGGCATAGGTGCCGGCATCGAAGTGCGGTTGCTTGACGCGGGCCAGGACGGCCTGGCGCAGCTCACCGCCTGGGCGCAGCAAAACGACGGCTATGACACCATCTACCTGTTGAGCCACGGCGCCGAGGGCCGGCTGCAACTGGGCAACCTGACCCTGGACGGCGTCGAGGCCGAGCGTCGCGCCGACGAGCTGGGCACCCTGGGCCGGGCCCTGACCGCCGACGGTGACTTGCTGCTGTATGGCTGCTCGGTGGCGAGCGGCGAGGGTGAGGCCTTTGTGGAACGGCTGGCCAGCCTGACCGGCGCCGATGTGGCGGCCTCGGATGACCTGACCGGCGCCGCCGACCTCGGCGGCGACTGGGATCTGGAAGTGAGCCGGGGCACCATCGACACGGACGGTGACGGTAGTCGCTTGGGTGAGGGCTTTACCGGCCTGCTTGGGCCGGCGCCCGGCACCATAGACTGGACCGGCCAGTCCTATACCAATGGTGGCTATGTTTATGATCCGACGGTGGCGAACATCGGCGGCTCGGGCCTGGATCTCACCGTGACCAGCGAGGAGGGCGGCGGCGGTACCGAGGGAGTTCAGGTGGACATCGGCTCGGGAGATGACTGGTACTATGATGGAAGCGCGACTCCCCCTGGAGACGGGCAAATCCTGAAGCTATCGACCGATTTTGTCGGTAATACCAACATTACCAAGGTCGAGCTTGCCAGCAGTGACGGGACCGAATTCAAGCTGGAGCAGCTGCTGTTGGGATGGGACGTGTCTAATGCCCCTGGCGACATTACCATTACCGGCTGGCGTGACGGCGCCGAGGTGGCGACACAGCTTCACAGTACCGGCACTAACGATTATTTTTATTTTGAGGAAGGGTTTGCCCACAAGACCATCACCCTGAATGCCGATTTTGCCAATATCGATGCCTTCAGCTTTAGCTATGCGGCCGATGGGGGCAGCGGTGTCATGTATGGCCTGGCGCTGGACAACCTGGTGATCAGTGCCGCTGAGGGGGGCAATGCAGCGCCTTCGGTTTCCGTGGCCGATGCCAGCCTCGCCTATACCGAAGGCAGCGCCGCTACTCAGATAGACGGCGCCGCGACGATTAGTGATGCCGATGGCGATGCCGAGTGGAATGGTGGCACCTTGTCGGTGCAGATCACGGGCAATGCCGAAGCCGGCGATCGACTCAGCATCGTCGACAGTGACGGGGATGGTACGGCCATTACCATCAGCGGCACCAATATTTTTGCCAATGGTGTGGATATCGGTGATCTCAGCACCAGCGGCGGTATCGTTACCGGTGGCACCCAGCTCACCATTACCTTTGATGCCGACGCGACCAATGCCAACGTGCAGGAAGTGCTGCAGTCGATGCGCTTCGACTCCACCACGGATGATCCGGGGACCTCGAGCCGGACCATCACCTTTACCGCGACCGATAAAAATGCGGCCAGCGGCTCCGATACGCGTACCGTCGTCATAACGGCCATTAACGACGAGCCGGCCCTGACCGCCACCGGCAGCAACCCGACCTTCACCGAGGGCGGCGCCGCGGCCAGCCTGTTCAGCGGCACCAGCATCAACACCGTGGAGTCCGGCCAGAACGTGACCGCTCTGAGCTTTACGGTGACCAACGTCACCGACGGATCGAACGAGCGCATCAACGTCGATGGCACCACCATCGTGCTGACCCACGGCACCAACGGCAGCACCGCCGGCAACAGTCTCAACTACTCGGTGATGGTGATCGGCACCACCGCCACCGTGAGCCTGACCGGCGGCAATCTGTCGGTCGTTGCGGCGGAGACGATGATCGACAACATGAGTTACCAGAACAACAGTAACGCACCGTCGACCAGCAACCGCGTGGTCACCCTGACCAGTGTTCAGGACAGCGGCGGCACCGCCAACGGCGGGGACAACACCGGCGCCCTGGCCGTGGCCTCCACCGTCACCGTGGTGCAGAACAACGACGAACCGACCCTGACATCGAACGGCAGCCACCCGACCTTCACCGAGGGCGGCGCGGCGGGCAGCCTGTTTAACGGCACCAGCATCAGCACCGTGGAATCCGGTCAGACCCTCACCGGCTTCAGCTTTACGGTCAGCAATGTTACCAACGGCAGCAGCGAGGTGATCAACCTGGACGGCACGGCCATCGTGCTGACCCAGGGCACCAGCGGCAGCACCGCGGGCAACAGCCTCGGCTACACGGTGACGGTGGTGGGCACCACCGCCACGGTGAGCCTGACCGGCGGCACCCTGTCCACGGCCACGGTGCAGACGCTCATCGATAACATGAGCTACCAGAACAACAGCGATGCGCCCGACACCAGCAACCGGGTGGTGACCCTGACCAGCCTGCAGGACAGCGGCGGCGTCGCCAACGGCGGTGACGATACCGCCAGCCTGGCGGTGGCCTCAACCGTGACCGTGGTCGGCGTGAACGACGAGCCGGCCCTGACCGCCAATGCCAGCCACCCGACCTTCACCGAGGGCGGCGCCGCGGCCAGCCTGTTCAGCGGCACCAGCATCAACACCGTGGAGTCCGGCCAGAACGTGACCGGCCTGAGCTTTACGGTGACCAACGTCACCGACGGCAGCAACGAGCGCATCAACGTCGATGGCACCACCATCGTGCTGACCCACGGCACCAACGGCAGCACCGCCGGCAACAGTCTCAACTACTCGGTGATGGTGATCGGCACCACCGCCACCGTGACCCTGACCGGCGGCAATCTGTCGGTCGTTGCGGCGGAGACGATGATCGACAACATGAGTTACCAGAACAACAGTAACGCACCGTCGACCAGCAACCGCGTGGTCACCCTGACCAGTGTTCAGGACAGCGGCGGCACCGCCAACGGCGGGGACAACACCGGCGCCCTGGCCGTGGCCTCCACCGTCACCGTGGTGCAGAACAACGACGAACCGACCCTGACATCGAACGGCAGCCACCCGACCTTCACCGAGGGCGGCGCGGCGG